>NZ_JARVRU010000169.1:0-22088 GCF_030209535.1 Lysinibacillus sp. fls2-241-R2A-57 | reverse complement strand
TAGAACCCGTCAAGTGACGGATAGAACCCGTCAAGTGACGGATAGAACCCGTCAAGTGACGGATAGAACCCGTCAATCGACGGAAAGACTCCCGCAAACGACGGACAAAACACGTCAAGTGACGGATAAAATCCCGCAAACGACGGAAAGCCCCCTCAAACTGACGGATAGCCCCGCACCACTTTTAAAATTTCAATAAAACAACATTACCTGCAGGGTCCTCTGTTTGGAATCCTCCATCTATAGTAGTAACCGGTGCACCGATTGCACGGAGATTTTCTTTCATTGTTGCTGCTTGCTCTTCATTGTCTAGGCGGAGTGAAAATGATTTTAAGCCGACCTGATTTTCACCAAGCTTTGGTGCGTTCTCAGAGTACCAAGTGTTTAAACCGATATGATGGTGATAGCGGCCAGTTGAGATAAATAAAGCTTGTGCTCCATAGCGAGTGACAATCTCAAATCCTAATCCCTTTGTATAAAATTCCTCTGCGGCAGCTAAATTAGAAACTGATAAATGAATATGCCCCATAACCGTATCAGTAGGTAGACCACTCCATCTACCATCACCTTCCTCTAATATAGAATGAATTTTAAGAGGTTCAGTAACCATATGCACTTGATCGAATTGCCATGTCCATTCACTTTCGGGGCGATCAGCATAAACCTCGATGCCGTTTTTATCAGGGTCACTTAAATATAGTGCTTCACTCACATCATGGTCAGATGCTCCGAAATATACGCCATTATTATGGAAATGAGTAATGATATTGGCTAAATCCTGACGAGTAGGCAACAAAATTGCAAAATGATAAAGTCCAGTTGTTAAGCTTGTTTTTTCTTCTACTGTTTCGGGTTGGACGATTGTCAGTAAAGCCATTTTGCCATCAGCTGTTAGAGTTGCTTTATGAGATTCCTGATGTAAAACGTTAAAGCCAATTACCTCCTGATAATAGGTTAATGAACGTTGTAAATCACTCACTTTAATTTCAACATTTGTAACATATGTGTTAGGTTTTTCATGAAAATGCATAGAAATTACCTCCAAATATAAGTTGTATTTAATTATTAAGTTACTTTATGTAAGTAAGTTTATTTTATAAAGTGCTGAAAGTCAAGTAATTGACGTGGTTCTTCTAAAAAATAAGAAAATTAAAAGGGGAAAGGAAAGCGCCCAGTCGGAATGGAAATCACCCCCCTCGTTTTGCCGAAGAGCCAATAATATGACTTCATTGATACAATTGCTTTCAACAACAAAAAAATCACTAAGCATCTATGTATGCTTAGTGATTTTCTTGAGGTATTATTTCTCTGATCTGTAGTCGCCTTCGTAACCAGCAGTGAAAATAGCAGTTAAGAACGCAACAGTTACACCAATAATTAATAGTAAACTCATGGAAGAACCCTCCTCATGTTTATAAAGAAACCTCTTTTTAGTATAGCCTATCTACTATAAAAATGAAACGACATAGTGGAATAAAATATGTCAGAAATGGTTCGGAAATAACTATTTCGGGAAAGCTATAAAAGAGGTGATGATAATGGAAAAAAAGGTCCCGAATATCGAAAATGGTACAATGGCTAGAAATTTTCAAGATTTAAAGGATTTAGGAAAACAAATGGAGCATTTGCGTGATGGTCAAGAGCTTGTAGAAGACGATCGAATTCCAGACCCTATTCAAGTGGATGATTATGAAGAGAAAGCAGAAGAACAATAAGAAATCGCCCTGGAAATTTTCCTTATATTTCTTAAAACCAATTTTTTGTATAATGGAACTAGGAAAAGAAAGGGGTTGTTAGTTTTGAATTTACAATCAACAAAAACGTTAGCAAATGGAGTGGAAATGCCTCGCTTTGGCTTAGGTGTTTATAAAATGACAGAGCGTGATGAAACTTTGCAGGCTATTGATAAAGCTCTTAAATATGGCTACCGAGCTATAGATACGGCTTCTCTTTATGGTAATGAAACTGAGGTCGGCGAAGCTATTCGTCATTCAGGCGTTAAACGTGAAGATATTTTTGTAACGACAAAGGTTTGGAATAATGACCAAGGCTATGATGAAACATTACGTGCTTTTGAAGTATCATTGAAAAAGTTAAATATGGATTATTTAGATTTATATTTAACCCATTGGGCAGTACCTGAAACATTTGAAGAAACGTATAGAGCAATTGAGCGTTTATATGATGAAAAATTAATTCGTGCAACAGGTGTTTCGAATCACCATGAGCATCATTTGCAAAAGTTATTAGCCAAAGCAAATATTGCGCCTATGGTTAATCAAGTAGAGGTGCATCCATATTTACAGCAAGACTCATTAAGAGCATTTTGTAGTGAGCATGGAATTGCTGTCACTGCATGGTCTCCACTAGGTCGTGGTGGTGTACTCGACAATCCAGCGATTATGGAAATTGGCCGCGAAATAGGGAAGACAGCTGCACAAGTAGTGCTTCGCTGGCATTTACAAAATGATACACTTGTTATTCCGAAATCTGTTACACCTAGTCGTATTGAGGAAAACGCACAGATTTTCGATTTTGAATTAACATTAGCTCAAATGGATAAAATAGCTACATTAAATCGTAATGAACGATTTGGGCAGGACCCAGATCATTTTAAATTTAATTTCTAATAGAAATCCCGCTCTCTAACTAGAGAAGCGGGATTTTTAAGTGATTATTTAGATTCTTTTACATAAGGAATGTAGTTAGAAAGCATTTTTGCCATATGTGCACGTGTAGCGTTGTTACCAGGCATAAATTTGCCGTTTGCGCCGCTAACAATCTTTAAGTCTTTCATAAGTGCGATAGCATTTTGTGTTTCAGCGTCGTATTTAGAAATATCACTGAAATCAGCTTTTAAACCAGTTTTTGCATCATGCTGTAGGTCGTATGCACGAGCAAACATTAATGAAAGCTGAGCACGAGTTACTTTTGCATCCGGATTGAATTTACCATTTACACCTTGTACAATTCCAGCTTCAGCAAGTGCTGTAATTTCTTTTTGTGTTGCAGGATTTAAGTTAGCAATATCCGAGAATGTTGCTTGACCTTTAGCTTCAAGATGTAAGGCACGTGAGATAAATGATGCTGCTTGAGCACGAGTTAAGTTTGCGTTTGGTGAATATGTTGTTGCAGAAGTACCTTTTGTTAAATCACGGTAATAAAGATCACGAACATAGCCTTCTGTTTCTGAGCCTTTTGCAATATCTGTAAATGGAATTGTTGCAATAATACGTCCTTCTACTTTTGGATCAACTTTTTTCAGTGTATCTAAGTGTTGGATAAACATTTCGAAGTCAATCGTACCAGGTTCACTTACACGACCGTCAGCATAAGCTTTTTTCAGTGTTTCGTAACCGTCTCCACCTTTAGCAGTGAATGTATTTGTTGCAGCTTTATAGTATGCAGCTTTATCTAGCTCTTTACCATTTAATTTAATAGATTTTACACGTTTACCAGCTGGTGCTTTACCATCAAACTCTACTTGTAAACCTGAGAAGTGTAGGAATCCACCAGATTCTTTAGGGAATTCTTTCACACTATGTTCTACAATTTCGTAGATTTCAGCACCTGTTAATTTTACGATAGCAAGAGCATTACCGAATGGCATTACTGTCATGACTTCACCAACAGTGATATCTCCTGCATCAATACTTGAGCGGATACCACCACCGTTTTGGAATGCAAATTGTACTTCTGGATCAATTTTCTTTGCACCAGCAAGCATACCATCAGCAATTAAGTTACCAAGATTTGTTTCACCAGCGCGAACGCCCCAAAGATTACGACCGCCATTTAGTTTAGAAACAGCTGTATTGCCTGTTGATTGATTTAAGATTTTTGTAATTTGTTCTTTATATGGTGCTAAAAGTGCTGTAGCCTCAGCGTCAGGTTGTACAGGCTTTTCTTTATCAGTTAAAGGATGTAATTGACCGATGTAGTCAACAACTGCACCATTATCGTTGAAAGTTAAATCAAGTTCACCTAAATTCTCGCTATATTGACCTGTTTGAACGATAATTGTAGGATCCTTGAATGGCGTTTCTGCTTTTACAGGCTTTTCTAATTTTGTATGTGTGTGACCACCAACGATAACATCAATACCTTCTACAGCTGCAGCTAGTAATTGATCGTTATCGAAATCTTTTGAATCATCGAAGCCTAAATGATTTAGTGCAATAATTTTATTAACACCTTGTTTTTCAAAATCTGCTACTGCTTTTTTCGCAGAATCGATATAGTTTGCAAATTGAACGTTAGCAACGCTTGAAATCGAAGGTGTTTCTTCTGTTGTAAGCCCGAAAATACCTACTTTTTCTCCATCAATTTCTTTAATAATACCGTTATAAATTTTACCTTTTTGGAAGTCTTTAGTGACTGTTTTGAATTGTAAGCCATCAAATAAAGGATCCTTTGAAAAATCTAAGTTTGCACCTACTAGTGGGAATTCTGCTCCTTTAACGAATTTCGCAAGTGCAGCATGTCCTTCTGGGCTTGATCCTAAATCGAACTCATGGTTACCGAAAGTCATTGCATCGTAACCCATTAAGTTCATTAACTTCATATCAGTTTCTCCAGTAAACTCATTGAAGTATAAAGTACCAGAGAAAACATCACCAGCATCCAAAAGAAGTGAGTTTGGATTTGCAGCACGAAGTTCTTTTACTTTTGTAGCACGCTGTGGAGCAGCTTCAACGTGTGCATGCGTGTCATTTGAGTGTAGAACTGTTAATTTGAAATCGTCTTTCGTAGTTGTTGGTTTTGGTGCTGTCTCCGCTGCATATGCGGCAAAACCGGGTGTAGCTAGTAAACTCGCAGCTAGAGTTGTTGCTGCAATACTTTTAACCCATTTCATTAATGAATTCCTCCTCATATAGTCAGATGACTGACAATTTAGTTTAATTCTATCATGAAAGAAATTCGCCGTCATTACCAATAATGGAAATGTATATTAAAATTACTGTAAAAAACAGATGAAAAAAATGCCGAATAATATATTTATACTTTTTTAGAATTTTAAGTAAATATACTTAAACTAAAGTCATAAAAAAACTGCACCCCCAATTGTTAGCTAATGTCCAACAATGGGAAGTGCAGTGCGATAATTACTGTTGATCCTTTACAACGATTTGTTTATTTAAAAATGGATGCTCGAATTCCAATTGAATAGCATGGAGCTCATAGTCACCACTTGCTGTTTCTCGTGCTCCGTACATTGTATCACCGATAATCGGATGACCGATATGTGCTAAATGTACACGAATTTGATGTGTTCTACCCGTTTCTAGAATTAGGTGAACAACACAAGAATTTTTATAGCGAGCTACAACCTCATAGTGTGTTACTGCATGCTGTCCAGTTTTTGAAACAACACGTCTTGTTGCGTGGTGTCGGTCTTTTCCGATAGATTCGGCGATTGTGCCTGATGAAGAACGGATATTTCCTTGTACTTCTGCTGCGTAAGTTCGAATGATGGATTTTTCCTCAATCATGCGATCAAAAATTGACTTAGCCAGTGGATGCTTTGCTACAAGTAACAACCCTTGTGTCCCTCTATCTAATCGATGGACATGCTCTGCATAAGTGCCACCCTGCTCTTTAATATGTGCCATAACATGATTCATACAAGTATGGGTATCACGTGCATCATTTGGATGAGTTGACATACCTTTTGGTTTAGAAACGATCAAGCAATGATCATCCTCATAGACGACATCTATAGCACAAACCGGAGTCGGTTGATAATTAGATGGCGGAATCGGAAATGTAAATTTTATAATAGTTCCTGCCTGTAATGGGTCTTTCCATTGAATAGGCTCTCCGTCAACTGTTGTGATAGCCTTCGCCATTCGCAATTCATGAACTAGCTTTTTACCGAGTCGCCAATGATTGCGTAATAGCTCCTCGACTGTCAAATTATTAGTGTTTATTTCATAATGAAACATATATCTTCCTCCGTAGAAAAGACCGTATTCCTAGTGTAGAACACGGTCTCTTAATTAATTTGCTGTTTTAGCAGCCTTCATTAAATAGAAGCTTGTCCCTGCAATTAAAATAAATGCAGTTAGCGCTAAAAATGGGATTGTAATAAAGCCTAACCAGTTAATATATTGTCCTGTACATGAAACAGCACCACAAGCAGGGGCAGTTTCAGCTAAAAAACTAAGCTTTTGTATTCCATAATGGTATAGTGATACACTGCCACCCATAATAGCAAAAACAGCAGTTGTTACAGCAATACGTGCATTTTTTTGAATAAAGGCAATAGTTGTCATAATGACGATTGGATACATGAAAACTCGTTGGACCCAACACATTTTACAAGGCTCATAATGACGAATTTCAGAAAAGTATAAGGAGCCTAGTGTTGCAACGACAGAGACAATCCAAATAAATAGTAAGCCATTTTCCTCTTTTTTAGACATATAAATTCTCCCCTTATTATAACCATGTACTTGTTCGATTATAGTTGTTCTAGTTTTAGAAGTAAATTATCTTAACAAGATAAACCAAATACTTTTCAAATGAATTTCAGTCTAAAGTATGAATGGCTAAGGCAGACGTTCCAGACTTTGAAATGTTATCATTAAAATTAGTAATGCCAAAGATGAGGTGTTTTTGTGAGGGAAAATGAGCATTCGAATATTAGTATCTTAAAAGAGATTGCCGAGTTATTAAATGAAGAAACTGAAATAGTAACGATGTTAAAGGGAGCACTTGTGAAATTTTTAAATGGCACAAATTTTGAAACAGGCTGGATTTTTTTTATTGATGAAAAAGGGCGGTCAGAGCTCGTTGTTCATGAAAATTTACCAGAGGCATTGGAGTTTAATAATTGCCATTATTTAAAAAAGGGAGGCTGTTGGTGTGTTTCCCGCTATCGTAATGAGGAATTAAAAAAAGCTTCTAATATTATTGAATGTCAACGAATTGAAAGTGCAATTGCAGCAAATGTTGGCGATCATGCAGGCATTACACACCATGCAACAGTGCCACTTCAATCGGGACAAGAGCGTTTTGGGGTCTTAAATGTTGCATCAAAGGATACCGTTCGTTTTTCAGAGGAGGAGCTAGCATTACTTGAATCGGTTGCATTTCAGATGGGGTCAGCTATTAAGCGAATTGTGCTGACAAAGCAGGAGCAAGAAATGGCACTTGTAAAGGAGCGTAACCGTCTAGCTAGAGATTTACATGATTCTGTAAACCAGTTATTGTTCTCAGTTACTTTAACTGCGAGAGCTGGTATTGAAATGTCGAATGATTGTGATGTTAAGGAAACATTTAAAGAGATTCAGCATTTAACACAGGATGCTTTAACAGAAATGCGCGCTCTTATTTGGCAACTTCGTCCAAAAGGGTTAGAAAATGGTTTGCTTGAAGCGATAAAAGTGTATGCTGAAATGCTTGGCTTGAAGCTTCATGTAACAGTCTCAGGTGTACTGCAATTCCCATCACGTATCGAAGAAACATTATTTCGGGTAGCTCAAGAAGCACTTAATAATGTTCGTCGTCATGCGGGTGTGCTGGAAGCGGCACTTTATATTACGGTCACTTCTACAGATATTTTACTCGTTATTCGCGATGAGGGACGAGGCTTCGTCATCGATAACAACAATAAGCTACTTTCAATGGGCTTGCAATCAATAAAGGATCGTGCAAAATCAGTTGGTGGCAAAGCTGACTGGGTGAGTGAACTGGGAAGAGGAACAGAGCTGTTAATCCGCTTACCATATTAAGGGGGAAAAAGAATGATACGTGTATTAATCGCTGACGACCATCATGTTGTGCGTCGTGGATTATTATTTTTCTTAAAAACACAGAAAGATATTGAAGTTGTAGGAGAAGCGAAAAACGGACTGGAGGCAGTGGCTTTAGCAGAAAGTATACAGCCAGATATTATACTCATGGACTTAGTAATGCCTGAAATGGACGGTATTCAGGCAACGAAGCGTATTAAAGCTAAGTTTCCGAAAATAGAAATTTTGATGCTTACAAGCTTTTCAGACCGTGATCATGTGGTGCCAGCTATGGAGGCTGGAGCAGCAGGCTATCAGTTGAAAGATATTGAGCCTGATGAATTGGTATTGTCTATTCGTCGTATTATGCGAGGCGAAAATACATTACATCCAGAAGCAACAACGACTCTTGAAATGGACCGTCAAGAATCTAAAAATGCACCTCATATTTTAAACCCACTAACACCTCGTGAACAAGATGTGCTAGCAGAGCTCACAAAAGGCAAAAGTAATCGAGAAATTGCGTCCTCTTTATTCGTTACAGAAAAAACAGTGAAAACCCATATTTCTAATATTTTCACGAAGCTACAAGTACAGGACCGTACTCAGGCGGCTCTTTATGCTGTGAAGCACGGGCTGACAGAGGGCAGTGGTGTATAAAAGTTAATGAATAAATATAAAAAATAAGTAAACGGCGAGTTCCTACAAAGTGTAGCGGCCCGTCGTTTTTTGTGGATGACATGAGACCCTGCAACGAAGCGCCCAGTCAGAGTGGAAATCAACTACACGGTGTTGAGCCTTACTATTACATAAAACGCAAAAAGTACTTAAAATAGATAGAGAATTAGTAATTAAAAAGTACAGGCATGTTGATTAGGGAAAAAATAGGTTTATTATTGAGCGATAAAAGGATTTTTTACCACTATTTTGCTAATATATTTCCATTTCAACTAATTGGAGCGTAGGGCTACTCGACGCCTGCAGGAAGCCTTGCTCTGCGTGAAAGCGAACCGTCAGCGACAAATGTTTTATCTGTGCGAAAGCGAAGCGGCAGCGACAAAGCGAGTAGGGGAAATCAGCCTCTTCGTATGTGTAAAAATGGTTAATCACCACATCTGTAAAAAGTAATAAACATGGCTCATCACCAAAAGTTGTGGATGACATTTCTTAAAACGTATGCCATATAGGTTGATCTTCGTTCCGACTGGGCGACTCCTTGGGGATCAGCGTCACAGATGAGACCCTGGAGCGAGCAACGCGAGTGAAGCGGCTCATCGGACGCCCCCAGGAAGCTTTGCTCTGTGCGAAAGCGAAGCGTCAGCAACAAAGCGCCCAGTCGGAACGGAAATCAACCACACGTTTTGGTGAAGAGCCATAAACATAGAAAAATAAAGGAAGGAGTACAAAAATGAAATTAGAGCGTCTTTTAACGATGACGATGATTTTAATAAATCGTAAAAAGGTGACGGCCCAGGAGCTAGCCGATTTATTTAATGTGTCAGTCCGTACTATTTACCGAGATATCGAAACGCTGAGCTGTGCTGGGGTTCCTGTCATTAGTCAACAGGGTGTTAATGGAGGGATTAGTTTAATTGATGGCTATCGTGTCGATAAGCAGGTGTTGACGAAGGATGAGCTTACGTCACTTTCTATTGCTATCAAAAGTGCACTAACAACATATGAAGATTCACATGCCGAAGCAGTGCTTGAAAAATTAACGAGTGTTGCTGATGAGAAAATAAAACAATCGATTGACCAACTATTTATTGACCTAAGCCCATGGGGACCAAATGTTATTTTTAAGGATCAGATTACATTATTAAAAAAAGCAATTGAACAGGCACATTGTGTAAGTTTCACCTATTCCACTACACATGGTCACATAACAAATCGATTATTGGAGCCGCACACGTTAGTCCAAAAAGGGAAGGTTTGGTATGTTTACGGCTATTGCACATGGAGAGAAGATTTTCGCTTATTTAAAATTTCGAGGATGAAGAATTTAAAAGAAGAGATGACGACCTTCCAGCGTAAAGAAGTTAACTTGTCCGAACTCCCATGGGATAAAGAATGGCATCGCCCTCAAAATGTAGTAAACCTTACGTTGTCTTTTGATTCCGCAATAACAACATTAGTAGAAGAATCATTTGGCGCTGAGCATGTAGATCATGAGAGTTCCACTATAAAAATTTCATTGCCTGAGGATGAATGGCTATATGGCTTTCTTCTTAGTTTTGGCCACCGAGTAAAAGTATTAGAGCCACCTCATATAAGTGAGGTTGTGCAAAAACGAGCACAGGAAATTGTGCAATTATATAAAAAAAATTAATTTCCATACAATTGATGACATACAGATGTCAGGTTTCCTTTGTTATAGTCAAAACAAATAGAACGAAGGGTGGATTTAATGATGCAAAGTTATTGTCAAAGCTGTGGAATGCCATTAGTGGATGAGTCATTACTTGGTACAGAAAAAGAAGGACACAAAAGTCAGGATTATTGCACATATTGTTATGAATTAGGAGAGTTCAAGCAGCCAAATCTGACAGTGGAAGAAATGATCGAAATTTGTGTACCACATTTAAAGGAAGATGGAATGGGAGAGGAAGAAGCACGTCAAATGTTGTCTTCTTTTTTACCAAACTTAAAGCGATGGAGAAAGTATGACATAAAAGAACCAGTTGTCATGAATAAAGAATCATTTCAAATCATAGGAATCTCAGCGCGAACAAGTAATGCGAATGAAATAACTTCTCAAGCAAAAATCCCACAATTATGGACGAATTTTTATCAGCAAAATGTTGTAGGACAAATACCTAATCCAGTAAATCAAGTAACTTACGGTCTGTATTCTGACTATGAAACGGATGTTAATGGAGAGTATTCAATTACACTTGGAATGGAAGTAGTAGCCTGCTGATGAAGTTCCAGAGGGTATGGTCGTAAAAACAGTGCCAGCTGCCAAATATTTAGTATTTACTTCTGAAAAAGGTCCATTTGAAGAAGTTGTCGTGAAAGCATGGCAGAATGTCTGGGCTTGGTTTGCAAACTCAGAGGTAGAACGAACATACACTGGTGACTTCGAACTGTACGATGAACGATGCTCCAACCCACAAGAAGCTCAGGTCGATATCTATATTGCGATTAAATAATAAAACAAGTCTCTTACCAATCATTTGGTAGGAGACTTGTTGTCATTTGCTGGAGGAATTACTTCAATATGTGGTTCTATATGCACAAGAACCTGGCAAAATGGACATTCTCTCATTACAGTTTTTTCAATTTCTTCAGTGATACGGTGGCTTTCAAAAACATTTAAGTAAGGGTCAACTGTAACAGTTACGTCTATAAAGTACATATTGCCATGTGAGCGGCCTTTGAAATCCAAAAGCTCGATAACATCGTCAACATTACGGATTAATACAGATAATGTTTCGACTTCGTCAATATCAAAGGCATCTGTAAGACTTTGAACAGCTTCCCAAAAAATCTCTACAGCTGTTTTAATAATAATAAGTGCAACGAGCAGTGCTGTTAATGTATCGATAATAGGAAAACCGAAAATTGCTCCAAAAATCCCGATTGCTGTACCTATACTTACAAGGGCATCCGAACGATTATCATAGGCGGCCGCTTTAACAGCAGCGCTTTTTATTTTTTTGGATAATGCCAAATTATAGCGATAGACAATATACATCACTACTGCACTACCGATTGCCACATAGGCTGTTAAGAGTGATGGTTCTGTGCCAGTTGGCTCCCAGAGGCTTTTTATCGAATTAAAAAGTACCTGTAAGCCAACGACTAGCATAATAAACGATGCAACAAGTGACGCAACGGTTTCTGCACGCAAATGACCGTATTGATGATTAGAGTCAGGTGGTATTTGGGCAATTCGCAATCCGACGAGTACAGCAATGGAGGCGATAATATCAGTGGTATTATTCAATCCATCTGCTTTTAGTGCTTCCGATGTCCCAATATAGCCAATCGTTAGCTTTACTGAACTCAATATTAAATATGTACCGATTGATAACCAAGCACCTTTTTCCCCTTGACGTAAGTTTGTATAGAGCTCCAATTTGTTTCCTCCTTGCAAAACTTTCGGGCATTATAAAACGACTCCCTTCTCAGTGTAAGGGAGTCGTTTTTCGCGTATTATTAACTTTATTTCAATAGAAGCTCCCACCATTATAGGTTGTGAGCTAAACACCATTTTTATAGCCTGTATCATATAAGCATGATTTAATAGTAACACGGCAAATACGACAAGGCAAATTCACTTATTTTATCAGGAGTCCAAACATCCGCTGAAATAGAGGAACTCAGTCTAAGAACGTTACGTCCTCTGGCGGATTTTTAGTCTTCATCGTTTTCATTTGATAAATCACGTTCAGGTGATTTCAGAACTTCTAAGTATAGAATGTGGTGGGCATCTAATTCTTTTGCGATAAATTTATAACCTTGCTCTTCGATGCTGTCTCCTTCGACCGCATCAAAGCGTTTTGTCATGAACCAACCGCCAATTGTATCAATATCATCATCTTCTATGTCAGTACCTAGCATATCATTAACATTTTCTAGTAGCATCTTTGCATCTAAAATAAAATGATTTTCTGCAATTTCCTGAACCTCTGGGATTTCATCTTCATCGAATTCATCTTGAATGTCGCCGACAATTTCCTCGATAATATCTTCAATCGTAACTAGACCAGATGTTCCGCCATATTCATCCATTAAAATGGCCATATGAATACGTTCACGCTGTATTTTTAGTAGCAAATCATTAATTTGTGTCGTTTCCATAACGCGAATAATCGGCTGCATATAGTCAATCACTAGTTTATCGCCATTTGCTGGGTTTTTAATGTAAGCAGTTAATAAGTGCTTCATATTGACTAAGCCGATAATATGGTCCTTGTCACCATCGATAATTGGGTAACGAGTATATTGCTCAACACCCATTAGATCGAAAACTTCTTTAATCGTTAGTTCTTTTTCAATTCCGACGATTTCAGTACGTGGGACCATGATTTCTTTCGCAAGGCGATCAGAGAATTCAAAAATACTGTTAACATATTCATATTCTGCATTATTAATTTCTCCACCTTTTAAACTATCCGACAAAATCATACGCAACTCTTCTTCAGTGTGCGCTACTTCTGATTCTGACATCATTTTTAAGCCGAAAAGACCAGTTAAAGCACGTGCAGATCCGTTCAAAAGCTTAATGATTGGATAAGTAATGTTGTGGAATAAAATTAATGGGCCAGAAAGATTTAATGTGACAAATTCTGCTTTTTGGATGGCTAATGTTTTTGGCGCCAATTCCCCCATAACAACATGCATAAACGTTACAATTGAGAATGCAAGAATAAATGAAAGGACAGATGTAAAGCTATCACTCAAATTTAGAAATTCAAACACTGGATTCAAAATAATCTTAAATGTAGGCTCACCAAGCCAACCTAGAAATAAAGCAGTGATAGTAATACCTAACTGACATGCAGATAAGTATTCATCTAAATCTGAAACAACACGTTTTGCATTTTTTGCTTTTTTATTTCCTTCAGCAAGTAATTGGTCAATGCGTGTAGTCCTTACTTTAACGATTGCAAATTCAGTTGCAACGAAAAATCCTGTCATTATTATTAGTAGGGCGAATGCCGCCAACCTTATGGTTATTTCCAATATGTCTCCGTCCAAATAATTCCTTTGTTCCCGCCCGAATGAGGGAAGTAAACAAAGTGTACACCTCCTATGATTTAAAAAATTGTTGGATGAATCAATCATAAAATATTTAAAAGGAAAACACAAATATTGACAACAATTTTTTCGCTTGATTTTCAATCCGTAAATAGGGAAAAAAATAATATTTTCAAACACCAAATGATTGAAAATAAAAATCCGTTATGCTAACTTTAATGGAGCAAAGAAGATAGTTTGTTTAGAGAAGGAAGCATTTGCATCTCATATAAAACGACACGTCAAAAATCTCAAGAGAGCTTTACTTGCAGATTTTTTTAAATGAATTATTTTAATAGCAACAAGGAGCCATCTCATTTCGTATGAGGTGGCTCCTTCTGTTTAAATTATTAATTTTGTTGAAAACGTAATTTCAAGCACGCTTTTTCCACATCGTATAGCGTTTCTTTTAACGGTATTTCACCTGAGTAAAGTGAAATTGTAACAGGTGCTTTTTCTGTTATACCTTGCTGTGTAAAAATATAATTTTTGCCGCTATACGTTAAATACATATTCTTAACAGGTCTTTTACCTAGAGTACTTGCTGATGAATTGAAAAAGGCTTTTAACTGACTACAGTATTCATTGTAAAAATCACTTTTAAAGCCAGAAAGAACTTCAAATTTTTTACTATCAATAGTGTCAGCTTCATTTGCTAACTCGAAAATTTTAGCCGAAAATTCGGAAAAAACTTCTTTTACTTTTGCACGAATTAATGCTTTTGAATTATAACTGTTTAAGTCATCCGAAAGAGTGACTTTACTCATTGAAATTGCCCCCTGCATAAAAAAACATTTAATACTTAATAACATAAATGGTATAAGAATAATAAGGGAATTTCAATATACTTAAACAATTTTAAGATAATAGCAATGCAGAAAATAGTATAAAATAGGTGTATTTATACAGTGAGAGTGCAGGAAAATATTACTTTTATATTCATTCGGCAGAAGACTCTACAATTGAAGATTGTGAGAAGTCTAAACACCTACTGAATGAAAATATATCCTCCAGACGCATTTATTATCTATGCTAAAGCGAAGCGACAGCTACAATTACGCCAAGGTGAAATGATCATTCGTAAACATGGTACAACATTAGCTCATGAATCATTTTTTTTACATCCTCTTCGTTTGGAGGGATAGCTCCATTCCATTGTATAACGCCATCTTTTAAGTATTCTGCTGTATAACGTTCTCGTTGATAAAAGAATGAAATAGACCAACCTGGGAGCTGAGAATTTTCAAATAAAGGCTTAAAGCTGAAATGCTGAATCATAACCAAACCCCTTTTCTTATATGTGTAGTTTTATTATTCAAGTATAGTAGGAATTTTGCAACTAATCACTTTAGAGAACACGGCATGAGTAGAGATGTATATGTTTAGACATAATTAAGTAGAGATATTTCTTTCGTCGAAAATCATTGCTCTGCTATAATGAGTGCATTAGGCGACAAAATACGCCAAAAGTGAATACAATTGAAATGAGAGGATACTAATGGATAATTTTCTAGTGACATTAATATTTATGGCAGTCATTGGAGCTGCAATCGGTGGTATAACGAATCATCTAGCCATTAAAATGCTTTTCCGACCACATGAAGCTATATATATTAAAAATTGGCGAGTCCCTTTTACACCAGGTCTTATTCCAAAGCGACGTGACGAATTAGCGAAGCAACTTGGACTTACGGTTGTAAATTATTTATTAACACCTGAAACCTTTAGAAAGAAATTTTTCTCAAAGGATATTCAGGAAAAGGTTGAACAGTTTGTACAGACAAAGGTCGAAGAAACGATCTTTACAAATGATAAAACGATTCAGGATTGGCTAACATTAGCTGGATTTTCCAATATGTCAGCAACAATTGAACAAAAGGTTGAAGCAATTGTGGAGGGACAATTTGAATCAGTTAAGAATACACTATCAACGAAATCAATTCGTACACTACTATCAGCAGATATTCAAAATGCAATTGATGCAAAGATTCCAGTAGCGGTTGGTCATATTTTAGAAAAGGGTGAGGATTATTTTTTATCACCTGAAGGCGAAATGACGATTAAGGCGATGATTGATGACTTTTTATCGTCAAAAGGATCGCTTGGCGGAATGATTAATATGTTTTTAGGTGATTCTTCTTCGCTCGTGGCAAAGGTTCAGCGTGAGCTTGTGAAATTTTTGCAAGGACCAGGAACTTCAGCTTTATTAACGAAAATTTTTACACAGGAATGGGAGAAATTAAAAGAGCGCCCAGCGATGGATTTCTTACAGGATGTTCACTTTGAACCGATATTATCGAAATTGCAAACTTATGTAAAAGAACAATTAGCAGTTGAAGAGCGTTTGAATCATCCAATTTCACATTACTGGCCAGAAGGAAATTCATGGATGAAGGAAACAATAATTCCACAAGTTATCGAAAAAGCTTTTGTAAAAGCTGAAGAAAAACTAGAAGATGTTTTGAAACGCTTAAATCTACAAGAAGTAGTACGTGAGCAGGTTGATTCTTTCCCAGTATCGAAATTAGAAGAGCTTGTATTAGGTATTTCAAAACGTGAGTTTAAAATGATTACAGTACTTGGTGCAGTTCTTGGTGGATTGATTGGGATTGTGCAAGGGTTAATTGTTTACTTTATTTAAAAAGGAGAAATATGTTTATGATTAATATTTACAATGACATTAATACGTTAGAGGCTACTTTCCGTAAAACACCTGAATTTCAAGCTTTGAAAGAAGCGGTGGCAGTTGTTAAGGAAGATGAAGCGGCATTGAATCTATTCAAAAATTTCCGTAAGATTCAAATGGATTTACAACAAAAGCAATTAGCTGGCGAGGATTTACTGGAAGATGAGCTAATCTATGCGCAAAAAACAGCACAGCTAGCTCAACAAAATGAAAAAATTACTAAAATGATTGAATCAGAAATGCAGTTAAGTAAGCTAATTGAAGAGGTAAACCGCATTTTAGTAAAACCTATACAAGCATTGTATGAAGAATTTTAACAGCGTTTTTATAATAAAATTTTAGCGGCGGAACCGAGCATCCAAGCGGCGGAACCCCCGATTTTAGCGGCGCAAACCCAGGTTTTAGCGGCGCAAACCCAGGTTTTAGCGGCGCAAACCCAGGTTTTAGCGGCGGAATTGAGCGTCCAAGCGGCGGAAGTCCAGGTTAAGCGGCGGGACCGAACGCCCAAGCGGCGGAAGTCCAGGTTTTAGCGGCGGAACCGAGCATCCAAGCGGTGGAAGTCCAGGTTTTAGCGGCGCAATCGAGCTCTCAAGCGGCGGAAACCCAGGTTTTAGCGGCGGAACCGAACGCCCAAGCGGCGGAAACCCAGGTTTTAGCGGCGGAACCGAACGCCCAAGCGGCGGAAACCCAGATTTTAGCGGCGGAACCGAGCATCCAAGCGGCGGAAACCCAGGTTTTAGCGGCGGAACCGAACGCCCAAGCGGTGGAAACCCAGATTTTAGCGGCGGAACCGAACACCCAAGCGGCGAAAAACCAAATTCCCCCTGCGAAATAGCGCAAGTGAATACTTTATCAGCGAGCGATTCTGAGCAAATAGTTCTCTTAGGAATAAATATACTAATAGTTGCACATATAACAAGTAAGAAGAAAAACGTGTTTCCGCAAGCCGGAGCACGTTTTCACTTTATGCGCTCAATATTATTGGAGGTTATACTATGCATGTAATCATTGAATGGATTTATAAAACGCCAAAAGGTGCAGAAACAGTATTACGTTCAGAAGAAATGCCAGCAGCTAAAGCATTACTACTAGCAGAGGACATGGAGCGAACAGGGAGAGTAAAGTCACTACAGTGTATTGATCGACAGGATACAAGTTGGTCCCTAAAGGAATTAAAGGCATATTTAAAAGAAATTGACACGGAGCCACACAATATTACAGTCTATTTTGATGGCGGTTTTGATCTTGCAACAAAACAATCGGGGTTAGGCGTTGCTATTTATTATGAGCAAAATGGCAAGCCATATCGATTAAGACAAAATTCCTTTTCGTCAGTGCTTAAATCGAATAATGAGGCAGAATATGCTGCGCTTTATTTAGGATTAGTGGAGCTTGAACTATTGAACGTTCATCATTTGCCTGTTTGTTTCACTGGTGATTCCCAAGTAGTTATCAATCAATTGAGTGGGGAATGGCCAGCACTTGAAAAGGATTTATCTAGCTGGGCAGATAAAATTGATGCAAAGCTAGAGGAACTTAATATTCAACCGGAGTACATGCTCATATCACGTAAAGAAAATTCTGAAGCAGATCGCCTGGCAACTCAAGCCTTAAACGGGATAGATATCACAGGATTAAAGGAAATTGTAAAGGAGTAAGCATGGGCGACAGACAATCAAAATGAAACCACCAGTTCACACTTGTCCTGGTGGTTTTAACTTATTATTATGAATTCCTTTGATATGTAAATAAACACCATCATAAATTTACCTATTCCAATGAAACTTTTTCCATCCTAAAACTACTACTACTTTGAACCCAATAATAAGGAGAGATAATATGAACATGAAAAAATTCGCACCTGCAGCCATGACAGCGTTATTATTTGGAAGTGTAGTAGTACCAGTCGCATCTGCAAATGAAAAATCTACAGAGGCGGAGCAACAAAGTCCACAAATTCAAATTGATCCTGTTCACATTTTCAACAATACACGTGGAACAGTTGAGAAAGTCGATGCAGGTGAAAACATTACATATTTCACAGTAAAAGATGGCGATCAAACAAATATTTTAGAGATAACAAAAGATACACTTGTTTTCGATAACACAGGTAAAAAAGTCGAACTTAAAAAGGGCGATAAAGTCGTAGCTTATACATTTGCAAACAAGCCACAAAAATTAATTTATCCACCACAATTCGACCCTGATGTTGTCATTGTTGAAACGGAGGCAGCTGGCTTTGTTGAAGTTGATTACTTCTTTGAAAACTTAACAAACACTTATGATGTTTTAAAATTAAATATTGGTGAAAATACTGAGCTTTTAAATGAGAAGGGGGAGAAAGTTGAAGCTAAAGATTTAGTGGAGAAACACTTAGTTGTTTTCTATACAGTTTCAACAAGAAGTATCCCAGCTCAAACAACACCTTCAAAAGTAATTGTTCTCGATAACGAGTCTGAAAATTCATCAGAAAATACTGTTGAAGAGGAAATAGCAGCCATAATCGCAAAGGATTCTTATGAGGTAGATGGAACAAAGATGGTTCCGTTGCGTTTGATTGCGGAAAAACTCGGCTATACAGTAGAGTCAACGGGAAAAGGTGCAATAGTATCAAAAGGTAATGTATCTTACACACTTACTCGTGGAGAGAAAACGTTTGGTTTTAACAAAGCATTACGCCCACTTAATGCGGCACCCGCTTTGTTAGAAGCGAATAAAACATACGTACCAGTTGAATTTGTAGAGGAATATTTAAAATAATTTTTGAACTTGTCTCAACTTAAAATAGTATGCTAGAAGATTATTTCTGGCATACTATTTTTTCTTTATGTAAGATGAATAAAATCTAATATAAAACTGAATTTTCTGTCATTTAAAACTTACACTTGTAGCTTTGCTTAAAGTTATAAAAATTTGTTAAACTATTGATACTGTAATTTTGAGAGAAGAGAGCGAAGAAAATGAAAATTATTCACATAGATCAAAAATATCCTGAGGATTGGATTCGCGTATTAAATCATATAGCGAATTTATTTTTTGAGGATTCCAAACTAAAAGTAGAGTCTGAAGGAACAGATATGGCAGTGTCATTTGAATATAACGTTGGGGATGATTCTTCAATTTCTACAAAAGCTGTGCTTGAGGTAGACGGTAAACGTTATACGAATGATTACCGTATTCAATACGATACTGAGGCTGAAGGTCGTGAGCTAAATATTCGTATGAAGCGTGCTTTGTCACACGTATTTTTAGATGTGCTCGAGCAACATACGGGAATGCATCAGCAATGGGGAATTTTAACGGGTGTGCGTCCAACTAAGCTTTACCATAAATTCCGAAAGGCCGGGAAGAGTGAAGAAGAAATTGCTGAAATCCTTATTCGTGATTTCCGTCTGTCAGAGGAAAAAGTGGCGCTACTAAAAGAAATAGTTGATCGTCAGTTAGTGACGATTCCTGATATTGATGAAATCGGAAAAGAAATAAGTATCTATATCGGTATTCCTTTCTGCCCGACTAAATGTGCTTATTGCACTTTTCCAGCCTATGCGATTGGTAGCAACCGAAAGCAAGGGCGTGTCGCTACATTTTTAGATGGGCTGCATATTGAATTACGAGAAATGGGAAAATGGCTGAAGGATAATGACATGAAAATCACATCCATTTATTGGGGTGGTGGTACGCCGACATCTATAGAAGCTGATGAAATGGATGCGTTGTATCAAACGATGTATGAGTCGTTCCCTCATCCTGAAACAATTCGTGAAGTGACAGTTGAAGCGGGCAGACCTGATACGATTACGCCTGAAAAACTGGAAGTATTAAAAAAATGGGGCATTGACCGAATAAGTGTTAATCCGCAATCTTATACTGATGAAACGCTTAAAGCAATTGGTCGTCATCATACGGTACAGGAAACGATTGATAAGTTTTGGCTAGCACGTGAATCTGGTATGAATAATATAAATATGGATTTAATTATTGGCTTACCGAATGAAGGGATTGAGGAGTTCCAGCATTCTTTAGAGGAATCTGCAAAAATGCAGCCAGAATCGCTAACGGTACACACATTGTCATTTAAGCGTGCATCAGAAATGACACGTAACAAGGATAAATACAAGGTAGCCGACCGCGATACTGTTGCTCAAATGATGCATATGGCACAAGTATGGACGAAGGAAAATGATTATGTACCGTACTATTTATATCGTCAAAAAAATATTTTAGGTAATTTAGAAAACGTCGGCTACAGTAAAGCTGGCGAAGAAAGCATCTATAATATTGTCATAATGGAAGAAGTGCAGACAATTTTAGGGATTGGCTGTGGAGCCTCCTCTAAATTTGTTCATCCCGAAACAGGGAAAATTACGCAGTTCCATAATCCAAAGGACCCTGCTGCCTACATCATGACGTTTGAAGAGGCAATCGGAAAAAAACTCGAGTTTTTAGATGAATTATATAAGGCATAAAAGTGATGGCAATCTGAGGTGGTGTTCAGATTGCCTTCTTTTATTCCGATAAATCAGGATAATGTTCCGATAAAATTGGAAAACATTCCGATAAATCTACACAATGTTCCGATAAAATAAAAAAACATTCCGATAAAACCTCAGGGATGTTAATAGTCTGAATTATAGATGAGTGGAGGTATAAAATGAAAGTCATTATTAGTCCAGATTCCTATAAGGGAACTTTGTCGGCCATCGAGGTGGCTAATGCAATGCGGGCGGGCATCAAGGATGTTGATCAATCGGTTGAAACAGTCATTCTACCAGTTGCAGACGGTGGAGAAGGTACACTCGAATCACTTGTTG
The DNA here is from genome assembly GCF_030209535.1 of Lysinibacillus sp. fls2-241-R2A-57. Classification (NCBI taxonomy): domain Bacteria; kingdom Bacillati; phylum Bacillota; class Bacilli; order Caryophanales; family Bacillaceae; genus Lysinibacillus; species Lysinibacillus sp. fls2-241-R2A-57. The sequence continues at coordinate 1,110 of NZ_JARVRU010000169.1, read as the reverse complement.
CCTCAACAGATGGTCAATTTATATCTGAATATGTGCTTGATCCATTAGGAAGAGAGATTAAAGCGAGGTATGGTGTGCTTGGCGATAATGAAACATGTGTTATAGAAATGGCTCAGGCATCCGGTATTATGCTATTACAGGACAGTGAAAAAAATCCTGAGCTGGCATCAACGTATGGGACTGGTCAGTTAATCAAGACTGCTCTTGATAAAGGGTTTAGAAAATTTATTATCGGAATTGGTGGTAGTGCTACAAATGATGCTGGTATTGGCATGTTAAAAGCACTAGGACTGCAATTGAAAAAAGAAGACAGAACATTAATTGCTGATAGCGTATCGGCATTATTAGATTTAGCAGCAATTGATGTTAGTCAGTTCGATGCTCGATTGAATGAAGCGCAATTTGTTATTGCCTGTGATGTTGATAATCCATTAATTGGAGAGCAAGGGGCAACAGCTATTTTCGGGCCTCAAAAAGGTGTGAAGGAGCATCAAATTGCTTATTTTGATAGTTGTTTAAAACAATTTGCCGATATTGTTGAAAAGCAATTTGACATTCGACTGCACGACTACAAAGGGGCAGGTGCTGCAGGTGGAATGGGCGCTGCATTACTAGCTTTTTTAAATGGCAGTTTTCATGCAGGGATTGATATTGTAATCGAAGCCGTGCAGCTAAAAAGGCATTTAGAAGGTGCCGGGTTTATTATTACAGGTGAAGGCAAATCAGATCGTCAAACATTACACGGGAAGGCGCCATTAGGGATAGCGAAGGCGGCAAAATTAGCGAATGTACACACCTTCTTATTATCTGGGGTTATAGATGAAAATGATAAACCTGAATTACTCAAGTATTTTACTGTTGTTGAATCATTAGTAGATGAAAATATTAGTGTTCAGCAGGCAATGCAAGAACCTTATTATTTTATTCGCATGAAAACTAAGAAAATGTTTGAGAATTATATACAAAATGGGCCCAAGGATGACATTTGTTAACGTAGCTACTTAATATAAGATGATCTTCGTTCCGACTGGGGGACTCCTTGGGGATCAGCCGATATAGAGGAACGAAGGCTAAAAGCATCACATCCTGTGATAACGCCTTCGTGACCAA
>NZ_JARVRU010000069.1:0-22210 GCF_030209535.1 Lysinibacillus sp. fls2-241-R2A-57 | reverse complement strand
AAATCTCATTTTATCGAAACTATTTGGGCTTTTATCGAAACCAAGCTCTTTCTATACCCTGGAAATAAAATTCATTAATGTGTTTGGCTATTTTCCTTCGTAAATATAAAAAGCTGTAGCAAATAAATTTGCTACAGCGAGAATTGAAACATGCCCTTTGATGGTGCAATATCTTTTATTCTATCATAAAAAACTTTATTATGATGTATTTTGTTTTTTACAAAATTTTAATTTAGTCTGTAAAAGCCTATTGACAAAAAAATGAAGAATCGTTATAGTCAATTTATTCAACGTTGAATATAAAAAGGTGATTATTATGACAAGGTTATTAGTTCTTGCTATGTTGGGGTTTAAACCAATGACTGGCTATGATATTAAAGTAATGCTTGAATTGAGTGATGCTGAACGATGGGGTGGTGTGCTAATAGGCTCTATCTACAATGCCCTAAAGAAGCTTGAAAAAGATGGCTATATAGAGGTGGCTAGTATTGAATCTACGGGTCATAGGCAAAAAGCAATTTACCAAATTACTGAAAAGGGTAGGGCACATGAACAAGAATTGGTTATCGAGGCCCTTGAAAAATCTTCTGTAGTTTATCCTACAACTTTGTATTCAGGCGTATCATTTGCATTTAAATTACCAAATGATAGAGCTATTGAAGCATTAGAAAAGCAAAAAAAGATTTTAGAACAAGAAGAAAAGGCTATAAATGCTGGTTATGAGGCAAAGCTGATTGCTATGCAAGGTGAAATACCAGCGTTAACACAACTAGCATTTGATAATATGCTAGAAATTGTAAAAGTACAATCAAGGTTTGTCAATCAAGCTATTGAAATTATGAAAAAAAATGACTCTCTCGAATGAGGGAGTTAAAAAATAGCTATATAGTCAACGTTGAATATCCAATGTTGAATCATTTCGGACGGGTATTTGGACATCTGTAGCTGACGCTTCACTTTCGCTACAAAAAACATCTGTAACTGACGCTTCGCTTTCGCTACAAAAACATTTGCTGAAAGAAATTAAAGCCTCTGGCGGGTTACGGGATCGGAAAGGTGTTTTTTGCAAGTACAAAGCCGATTCCGAACGCAATTATGCCGAGGCAAAATTGATACGAGGAGAGAAAATATGAAAAGGCTACTTAGTGCTAATCAATTAACGAAAAATTATAAGGCAAGATGTGTCGTTGATTGTATAAATGTTGATATTAAAGAAGGTGAGATAGTAGCTTTAATTGGCTCGAATGGTGCTGGGAAAACGACTACTATCAGTATGCTCCTTGGAATTGTTCCCCCAGACAGTGGAACAATTGAATATTGGACTTCTGATTACAAAAAGGAGATAGGTACGCAACTTCAATCAACACCATTTTTCGAAGGTTATTCCGTAGAAGATAATATGAAATTATTTGCTGCATTTTATGGGATTTCATTAACGGATAAGATGATTGATGACAAGCTCGCAGCCTTTGATTTACTACATGTTAAAAAAACGCCTGCCATCAAACTGTCATTAGGACAGCAAAAACGCTTAGCCATTATCGTGACTACTTTGCATAATCCAAAGCTAGTCATTTTGGATGAGCCTTCTGCAGGATTAGATCCGCGGGGGCAAAAGGAAATTCAACATATCATTAAGCGATTAAAAGAAAGTGGAGTTGCCGTGTTATTTTCTTCTCATGATATGTTGGAGGTTATGAATGTAGCTGACAGAATTTTGATTATGCATCACGGAAAAATAATGGCAAATGGTTCACCTGATGGATTAATAGCGCAATACCAAACTCAAAATTTAGAGGATTTATTTTTTGAATTAACAAAGTGAGGAGCAAGAGGATGAAAACTGTTTTTTTATTAAATTTAAAATCTAGCATGAAAGATATGTATTTACTATTTTGGTCAATTTTAATGCCATTCGCCGCTATTATTGCGTTAAGAATTTTTTTACCGAGCTATTCAGGAGATTATGTAGAAGGAATCATTGCTGTTAGTGTATTTTTTTATTCATTTATGACTACTGCTTTTATAGCGTTGTCTCAACGAAAACGAGGTGTTTATAATTTACTTCACGCAACACCTATGCCTTTGTGGAAATATATCGTCAGTGTTTCGAGTTCATGGTCTGTCATAGCTATTATCCTGTCATATATAGTGCTTTTATTTGCTTTAGTTATCAATCAATTGAAATTTTCCTTTAATGTTCTCTTTTATATGACACCAATTATTCTAATAGCTTCATTAAGTTTTGTATTTTTAAGCTTTTTTATTTCAAGTCTCGTGAAAAATGAAGGGCATTTGAGTATGACTGCGAATGTACTGATGATACCAATGCTGCTTTGTAGTAATGCATTTTTTACAATGGAAAAAGCGCCAAATTTTATCCAATATATAAGTCTAGTGAATCCATTTGAATGGTTTTTGAATGGCATAAAAGCCGCATTCCTAAATAATTTTAGTACATGGGGGGAATCTTTACTCCTCTTAATAGGATGCCTAGCTTTGACACTAATTATTTCCTTAAAAACCTTCAAGTATAGTGATCAATAATTGTAAAGGTAATAAATTAAATGACCAGAACTCAAAAGTGGGTCTGGTCATTTTGTAATGTGAGCTAGTATGCACAACAACTTGGTGGTGTATAAGTCCACTCAGGCTTTATATTCGAAAGGGGGCTTTTGAAAATCAACTGAACTATTATTTTTTTGCGTATCATTTTATTTGTTATATTTCTGAAGGAATACCTTGAGCTTCTCGTAAGTAATTTGGGTATTCAAATTACCTGGTACTCCATCATAAACATGTTCAGCTTTCGGAAGATAATAGATCTCATGAGAAACATTATTCATTGAAAGTTCCCTGTCCAATATTGTAGCTTGTTCTGTTGGGACAAGACTATCGCTCGTTCCTAAAAACATAATGGTAGGTGGTGTGTGTTCTCCAATATAGTTGATAGGAGAAAGCTTTTGATAACGATCAGGAAATTGTGAAGGTGTGCCCCTAATGTACTCTTTCATAACATTTTGCACATAGTCTGGAGTTGGGTTATTTTGATAAAATTTTGTCATATCTGACGGTCCGTAAAAGTTAATCACGGTATTAATACGTACTGAAGGTACATCGATGGACGGTGGTAAAGTTGTGTCTCCCATACTATAAGCAGCAAGCATAGCTAGATTTCCACCTGCTGAATCACCCATTAAGTTAATTTTTTCAGGATCAATTTTGTAAGTATCCGCATGTTCTACTACCCATCCTATTGCTGATTTCACATCAGCTACTTCATCTTTCCATCCTGCTTGAGGAGGCATGCGATAGTCTATATCAAAAACAGTAAATCCTAATTCACTTAACCATTGATTCCAAAAAGGGGTACTCGCTTTACTACCATCAACCCATCCGCCTCCATGTACCTTTATAACAGCGGGGGTACGTGTGTTTTTCAATTTTTCATTGGCGGGCCACATATCAAGCTTTAACTCAACACCATCTGTAGTTTTTCCATATACGATATCTTTTGTAAACGTTGATGATATTTCTGTTTTGTTGTTAAAAAAGTGAGAATAAAGTGAAACTTGAACATTTTCTTTTTTAGCATAGTTCTCCATTTCTATTATTGGCTCTATAATTAAAAATGCATTTATTAACAATAATGAAATCGAAATGAATTGAGCGATTTTAGCTTTCTTCCATGAAGCAAGTATTACTAACACTATGATAAAAAATGTTAGTATTACTAAAAACCATGGAGTGTACAATGCGAGCGTTCCAAGGAAACCAACTACACTAAGAATATTAGTTGTATTAAAAATGGCATATGCAATCATGGCAGTAAGAAGTGTTAGTACTACTGAAAAGCCTGTTAATAGCCACTGAAAAAAACCTTTAGGTCGCCATTTGGTTAATTGTTTTTGTTCCATATTTCAAAATTCCTCCATACTAAAGAATATATTTTATCTCCGACAGCAATATCCCTCAAAAATTTTTATGAATCAAATACAATTGGATATTAAAGTCCTTATACAATTCTCTCTCTCTATAATATATAGAATCAATTTTTTTATTAATATAGTTAATCTACAAAAAAGGTGAGATTTAGTATAGATATGTGGACATTTGAGGAGAATCTTTACTTTTCTTATTGGGATGACTTTGACATTTATCATTTCCTTGTAGAAAAACGCTACTTTACAGTTAACGCCACTTGGCATTTTGTAAGGAGCGTCGAAATTGTAAAATTGGCCAGAACGGATATAAAAGCTGAAAATAGAATAATTCATTAAAGAAATTGGAGAGGGTGAGTGGATGACTGACTACTCCCACAGCTAAAGCAGCGGGGTTCTTATATACTTAAGAGAAGCGTTACAAAGCTCTCCACAGATGGTGTTGCCATGTCCTGTGTACAACATCTTTGATTTATCTTCTGTTCTATAATAAAACAATCTTTTTTCGATTTCGTCATTACCCGTCACTCCTTTATTTTTTGATTATTCACAATATACAACAAAAACATACGTTCTGTAAAGAAAAGCACTTCATTCCTCCCAGCTCTGAAGAAGTGGGCTTCCTGAAGGTCAATTCTATGAATGGTATGTAAATAATCTGGGAGCAACATGCAGTTACCAAGATAATGATAAAGCTATTCTTAATTTTGCCAATCAAAGTTTTTTTCTTGTTAGAGCAACGAGTAATCAAAGCTCAAATTTCATTGATTGCTATGGAGAGGAGCGTTTTTTAAATAACCTTTGAGGTTGATGGATTAAGTGCATTAAAGACTACCCATAAAGATTTCATCGATAAAGGAATTACAGTTGGAGAAATTGAAAATAGGGGACATGCGGGAAGAAATTTTGTTTTTAAAGATATAGACGGAAATAAATTTGATGTGTGGAGCGACCTGAGTCCTACTTTTAAAGCAAAACTCAAGGAGGAAAAATATGAGTAAACCCATATTGAAAGGAGTAGAAGCAATATTTATTCCGATTAAAAACCCCGAATTATCTGCTAAATGGTATGAGGAGAAACTAGGATTTTCACTTCTTTACTTAGAAGATGATGCAGCGGTAATGAAAATTGATGAAGAATCTCAAACAGTTGTTTGTTTAGTAAAAGCAAAAAATTATACGCCACTAAATTTCCCAGACAATTATTTTGGTGTAGGCAAATTCTTTAATTTTATATCGCATGACATTGAAGAAACTTATCGATCGTTAATTGAAAAGAATGTAAAAGTTAATGAAATAGATGGAGAAGGAGAGACGAAATTTTTCACCTTTTATGATCCTGATGGAAATCCACTGGGAGTTTGTCAATAAAGTATATAGAAACACTATTTCCTGAACAGTAAATTTATAGAGGGCCACTTATTATTATAAGTGACCCTTAGTAACGAAGCTTGGAGGTGTAAGACTAAACCATCTTACATTACTAACATATGATACGATGTTATTCTTGCATAGTTAATTGCCTGAGAAATAGTTTAAAAATGTAGTAACTTATTTTAAAGGCATATAAGCTGACGGATTTAACTGTTCAGATTCTATCACGATTCCAGTTAATCCTTTGGTCGTTTTAGTTTCATGCCATTCACCTTTTTCCCAAAAAACTGCATCTCCAGGCTGGACTTTGAAATATTGCTCCAGTTCATTTCTTACAAATCCTTCGCCTTCTATAATTAAGAGCAGTTGAGGAACAACAGCTTGATGATAGCCTATAATACCGTTTTCTTCTAAATACATGCAACCGATACTAGCTGATGCTTCGGTGTTAATAATGCGAGACATAATAAATTTTGAATTAAACTGTGAGATGTTTTTACCATTTACTTTAGAAAATTGAAAAAACTTCATTGGATTCCTCCAAACTTTTATCATTTTTTCACAGCATGAACGTAATGAATCGTTTCAAAGGCTGTTAGATAATCTTTGCGATTGTCAAAGTAAAGCTCATTAATGTTAGCTGGAGATAAATGCTCATAAATTAGTAGTCCTGATTTTTCTAACATCATTTCCATTTCCTCATAAGTAAAACACGATTTCATCGGTTCACCACTCGCTGTAGCCATTTTCACCATGTTGTCCACTCGATTAGAGATTCCTTGTTCTTTAAATAAGTTTTCATCTGCATAATCCATAACTATGGAGCTTCCTGGTGGTAGATTTGCAAACAAATGCTCAATCAAGCTTGAAGTTTCCTCTTTCGTTAAATAATAGGAAACGCCTAGTAGACTAAAGAACGTTTTTTTATTGTCAAAGCCGCTGTCCAGAAGATTTTGATATGAAAACTTTTTTGTGAAATCCATCGAAACGAAATGTACATTACTAGGAAGCTTTAAATCAACTTCGTCTAATCTTTTCTTTTTAAATTCTTGTGTTGCAGGGTGATCAACTTCAAAGATTTCCAAAATGTTTTCAAATTCCGGGTGTCTTAAGCAAAACGTATCTAACCCTGCTCCGAGTATGACATATTGTTGTAAACCTAACATGACTTCATTCAGTAAAACCTTTTCACAATATGCTGCACGTGCCAATGGCGTAGGGGAGAGTTGAATTTGCACAATCCATTTTAATAGTTCTTCGCTATTTCCATTTAATATTTCTACGATTTCTTTGTTAAAAAATTGGATGCCTTGAACCATATTTGTTTGAATATCATTGAATTCTTTTTGTGTGATTAAATCTTTTGCTAGATAGTCATCAAAAATTTTAGGGCTATCAAATTGGCTATGATAAGCTCTGCTAAATGCTGAGATTAATGAAGTTAAACTGGATTCACCTTTGTTCATGCAAATACACTCCTTCAAAAAAAATAGGATTCCCCTGGCCAGGAGAATCCTATTGTACAAATAAATATCACAAAAGTAAATTATTACATAAATATTTTTTTTTGTCAAGTTTTGAGTGTTGGAATCATTGAAATTTTAGTCATCTTAATCATTTTTTTTGGATAAACATTTCTCCGTTAGGTTGAATTTCTGCATAGAAAACCTCATCTATTGATTTTATATTTGCTTTTTTTAATTCATTATTCAGCCAATCTTTACTTTTTCCAATTTCTAATAAATTTCGTTTTAGTAATTTACCGTCTGCGATTATTTCAGTAGGGATAAATGCTGGGCTTTGTGGGAGTATTTTTAAATCAATCTTCTGCGTTCCTTGATATTCTGGCTTTTTAAGAATACTAAGAATGCCATTTGGTTCTAGGATAGCATAGTCAATTTCTGTAATTGAAAAAACCTGATACTGTCTAATCATCATAGTAAGATCATCGATATTAATTTTAGTTTTTGCTAAAGCTTCTTTATCGATTTTCCCTTTTTTAATAACAATTGTTGGCTGACCATCAAGTATAACTCTTATTTTTCCAGATTTAAGACTAATGTAACCAATAATAGTATTAAGCAAACACCATACAATTAAGCTAGTTAATTCTTTTGTGTAATTGCCTGTATCCAAAACAACCATATTAGCTGCAATTGAACCAATTGTAATGCCAGTTACATAGTTGAAGAAAGTTAAGTGACTTAGCTGTTTTTTACCTAAAAACCTTGTAAGTGTAAGAAGCACAAAAAAAGTAATAACGGTTTCAACAACTATCTGTGAATAACTTACGTTCAAAATCTCACTCCTCGTCTTAACCCTAGATTACCCACCGTATTTAAAAAGATACTTCCGTAAATGAATGAACTTATAGTGGGCAATCTTTTGTGTTAGTTAAGTTTTGAAATTGAACTATTTGAGGAGAGTGTAAAAACTATTAGTATTTGAAAAATTACGTCGAGCGCTATGTAATATAAGAAAGTAATGAAGGAAGGGAAATTGAATGAAAAGAGTACAGCTGGATTGACAATATTCCGAGAATAATGATGGATAAACATAGTTAATCAACGCACCTTCCATATCACATAAAGTTTCTTATTATGGAAAATTGTGATAAGGTTTTGTTGTCTTAAAATAAATTATTTAAAGACAATTTCGCTTAGGGGGTAGGTATTATGACAAACAAAAATTATGTCAACGTGATAAACAAAAAGGGGAAAACGACTAACTAATGATTATATAGCGTTTTCTCAAATAGAGAGGGGACAGTTATTTGAATCAAGCATTACTAATTATCGATGCTCAACAAGAATTAATGGATGGCAATGAGAAAGAAAGGGCTGTTTATAATAAGGAACAGCTTATTAGAAATATTAATATAGTCATTGAAAAAGCAAGAGAATCCAATGTTCCAATAGTGTTTGTGAGGGATCTTGATGTTGCTGAAGGAAAAAGTCCAGGATTCGAAATTCATAATGGGATTAATGTACCAAAAGAAGCTAAGATATTCGATAAAACTGCAACAAATTGCTTTCATGGGACAGGACTTCTAAATGATATAAGGTCTCAAGCGATTATACATGTTGTGATTATGGGCTGTTCAACGCAACACTGTATCGATAGTGCAGTTAGAACAGCGACAATTAACGGTTTGGATGTCACGTTAGTTGGTGATGGGCATTCAACAGTGGACAGTGATGTATTAAGTGCTGAGCAAATAATAAAGCATCATAATAACACGCTTCATGGCCATTATAATGTTGAACACTTTTCTGTTGTTAGAAATGCAGAAGAAGACTTATTTCAACCTACTCATGATTCGTATAGATAAGAAATATAGTAAGGGCACTCATTTGATGGGTGCTTTTCTTTTTGGTGTTGGTAGCTTGTAAGTTTTACTCAGTTAATCCGAGTACGGAGATAACGAAAAGTCAGGTCAGATGTTACTGTGCAATATATCGCCTCTTGCAAAGAGGTGTACGATATGAATAATATTATATTAAACGATGAGCAGAAGGTATTAATAGAGGATTTTGAAGCTTACATAGAGTCATCAGGCGGTGCAAGGTCACTTGGCAAGATATGGGGATACTTGTTGATATCGGGTTCGCCAAAGTCACTCGATGACATGGTGAACGATTTACAAATTAGCAAAGGGATGGCATCATTGTCCGTTCGACAGGGAGTTCAAATTTCTTTATTTCGTAAAGTAGGGATTCTTGGTAGCAAGCGAGATTTCTATCAATTGCATACAGACGCATGGGCATCGACTTTGCATACGAGCATTGCACAAGGTGCCATGATGGCCCAATATTTGCGTAGAGCGAAGGAGTTAGTTCTAGAGGAACAGGCTGTATCAACCATTGATGAGAGTATCGAGTTTTTTGAATTTGTTATCCAACAGACGGAGCAAATTTTAGTTCAGTGGGAAGAGCGAAAAGAGCGCAATGCAAAGTAGGAGGAAGTCTTATGCCAAAAGTTAATGCTAACGGAATCACTATCCATTACGAAATTAGAGGTCAAGGGACGCCCGTTTTGTTTTTGCACGGGAGCGGAGCATCATGGAAAATGTGGGAGCCTCAATTTGAAGCATTCTCTTCACGCTATCAAATGCTTATGCCCGATTATAGAGGACATGGTGATACAACAAAGGAATTCCCGAATAATAAATATGATCATCATATTATTGTGGAGGATATCAAATGTTTTTTAGATGTTCTTGGGATTAGCAAAATTCATATAGTCGGTGTTTCGCAAGGTGGACAATTGGCTACATTGCTTGCGATAAAATACCCAACATACGTTGATAAGCTCGTAATTTCTAATAGTTTTAGTGAGATGCCTACTATTGCGGCTAGCTGGGTGCTGTCCATATCAAATTTTATATTTAGTCTGCTTCCATACCGTATAATTATAAATATTATGATGAAGTTCTATAAGGATGATCCTTATACTCAGCGGATATTAAGGGAGTCTTTTTCAATTGATAAGAAGATGTTGCTTGCAATGAAAAAAGCACCATTTCCAACCCATACGGATCAATTGCATCGAGTAAAGTCGCCTACACTTGTAATGGGTGGTGCAGGGAAAGTTGTAACGGGCGTTGATGAAGGGAAAGGATCCCGAACTATTTATAACCATCTTCAAAATGCAAAGTTAGCACTATTCAAAGATGCATTCGATCCATTAAGTACGATGCGCCGAGATATTTTTAATGAGATGATTATGGACTATCTAGAGGATAAGCCTTTGAAGCACTATAAGGATGTAGAAATTTTCAAGAAATAAGAGAGGCGGGATAGTATGACCATTTATATCGCATTACTTAGAGGAATTAATGTAGGCGGGCACAATAAAATAATCATGGCAGAATTAAGAAGTTCTCTGGAGCAATTAGGATTACAAAATGTGAAGACATATATTCAAAGTGGAAACATCCTTTTTGAATCAGACGAAACTGAGGAGACTTTGCAAACGAAAATTCACGATAAAATTAAAGAGGATTTTGGGATATCTAGTGTTGTTGTCATTCGGACAGCAGAGGAAATACAGCGGATTGTTAGTCAACCCCCTTTTTCAGATAAGGAGATTACAGAAGCGGAACAATCATGTAAAGGTGAATGTCTGCATGTTGCATTATTGCCGACAGCTCCTTCGAAGGTCAATAGTGACAAGTTTTTATCCTTTGCAAACGACAGAGAACTTAGTGTCATAAACGGAAGAGATGTGTATCTTTTATTCTATGACAGTATTCGAAATTCCAAACTGGGTAATAATCTAAAAAAACTTGAGATTCCAGCAACTGTCCGTAATTGGAAAACGCTCATGAAGCTTTCAAGTATGGTCGAAGAAGTCAAACATATGAAGAGTGAATAATATTTATCAAAGCTCTTTATTAAGTATTCGTATATTGGGATTTACAAAAATGCATAAAAAACAAAAAAGATTAGGTATTCAATTATTTTGTGAATTGACTCGAAAAGTTGTTTTTAATAATTCGGGTGAAGTTCACACATTGATAATGTGTACCTAGTCTTTTACATTCTATCAAGTTTATTAAATTCACAACATAAGTTTTTTAAATAGAAAATGTTTTGTGAAATGACTATTATATTTTTATTTTTGACTATCATCGTTGTCAAAAATAAAAGAATCATTTACAATATATTTGAGGTGATCACATGAAAAATCGACTCAAAGAATTGCGAGCAAGGGATGGATTAAATCAAACTGAGTTGGCAAAAAGAGCAAAAGTTTCACGTCAAACAGTTAGTTTGATTGAAAGAAACGAATATATGCCATCTTTACTAATTGCGGTGAAGATTGCTCATGTATTTCAAGAGCCAGTAGAAAATATTTTTATTTTTAGTGAGGAGGAATTGTAATGAAAATGTTATTGATTTACTTTACAGTTGCTGTTTATGGAGTTTATAAATGGATTATAAATTTTAACAATCTATCAGATGCAGCGAATGTATTAATGACTGTAAATTTCATCAGCCTTGTTGCACTTATCATTGCCGAATTGCATAAGCGAAAAATAGAAATCGGATTGGATATGGAACTTAATTTTGATCAAGAGGACCTCCATTTGTTTCAGTTGGAAAGAAAAGCATATACAATGACTATCTATATACAAATTGCAGGTTGTCTATCATTTATAGCGATATTAGTCGGATTTTTATTATTTAGAGATGAATATCCAGAGGTCGTTTTGGCTAGTATCGTGCTGATGTTTTTTGCATTAATCAAGTCATTTCCTAGTGAAAAAATTGTCAACCTTACAAACCCGGGATTTACGTTACCTAATCCTCAATCAAAAAATTATAATAAAGAACTATTAGATCAGTTTGACGATGGACAAAAACATCTCATGTTCCAAGGACTTTATAATTTATATCAATTTACAATTTGGGCTTTAGTACTTTTATCATTTGGATTAATGTATTATTCTGCGTTTACAGGAAACTCGCAGTTAGTTAGTATCGTTTGTATTGGTATATTATTAATGTTTATTCAGATTAGTTTTACAATCAGTTTGAAACCAAACAAACTGAAAGAAAGTGGCGATGTTTAAAGAGTCGTCTTTTGGAATTACTTTCGCTACATAGTATAAATCGAGGACTTCACGATTAGTTTAGAATTTATTAAGAATTATATGGTAAACAAGTAATGTCATGGTTAATAAATGAACACGCATAAAGAAGGCTAGGTATTCACAAATTTTTTGTGAGCCTAGCTTTTTTGTGTTGATGAATTATAACAATAAAAGCAAACAAACTAATTTGAACTGCATTCCAAATATGGGGGCAGGTTTTGTAGATGATCCCTACGAGAGATTTGAAATTAATAAATTTGTAAGGAATGAGTAAGAAAAAAGAGATGATCGATTCGTACAATTATAGTACATGAAAGAGGGCGTTTTAGTTGTCACTATGTAAACCTATTGCTTTTTAGAATCCAGAGGGCTGAAATCATGCAATAGAGTAAAAACTGAAGAGGAGAGATGATGCTATGGTGCATTTACTAAAGCTGGAAATGAAGAAATTTAACTTAGGTTGGTATGTAAAAGGTGCGATTATCGCGAATATCATTTTAACAGCAATAGTATGTTTCGTTATTTACATTGCACAGAGCGAGGGGGATATACCCATTTCAACGTATCAAGATGTTTATGTACTGATTGGTGTAAGCGTGAGGGCAACGTTTATTGTATTTGCCTCTGTATTGATTGCGAAACTAGTCATTGAAGAATATAAAAATAAAACAATTTTGATTTTGTTCTCTTATCCTGTTAGTCGTAAGAAACTGATCGCTAGTAAACTGACACTGATAGCATTCATAACGTTAATTACTTTGATGTTGTCTAATATCATTGTTGCAGGTCTATTTTCAATCATCAATAGTTATTTTCCTATCGTTCCATTTACATTAACTACAAATCAGTTTATAGGTGAAGTCATAAACATGATTCCTTTTGTTATCGCCTCAACAGGAATAAGTTTAATTCCATTGTATTTTGGGATGCGTAACCATTCTGTTCCGGCCACTATTTGTTCTTCCCTACTCGTGGTGGCAATTGCTTGTTATTATAACCCAGAAATTCCATTGGCGGCCTTCATTCCACTACAAATAGGGCTTGCAGCAGTTGGAGTAATAATTGCATTTCGAGGTATTCGTAATATTGAAAACGAGGATGCGATGTAAAGTGAAGAACGGTAACACAAAATCAGAAAGAGCTAAGAGAAATGTAAGATTTTTGTAATGAATACGGCGGGAATAAGCAATTATTTGTGCTTTGCAATATGGATTATGGTTGCAGGTTTTATAGCGCTAATGACATCTGGAAGTAATACTTTAAGGTATTTCTTATAAGGATTTATATTTTGGCTCACGACATTTGTGGAGGGAATTTTTTGCAAGACTTTAACGACTCCTATATTTTAATTGATAAGAAAAACTTAGGGTGTTGCATAAAAAATCATAAATTTTCTTTATGTTCAACGTTTGATAACTTAAAAGAAAGGAGGCGGAAAGATGAGAATTTTTGATGCACACTTTCACATTATTGATTTTGATTTTCCTATTACAGAAAATCAAGGATATGTACCACCCAGCTATGTTGTAGAAGATTACCAAAAAGATACAGCGACTTATAATATTGTAGGTGGTGCAATCGTATCAGGTTCTTTCCAAGGTTTTGACCAAGGTTATTTAGTGAACGCTTTAGAGAAAATGGGATCTGCATTTTGTGGTGTTACGCAACTACCATTTTCGGTAACAGATGATGAGATAATTGATTTACATAAAAAAGGGGTACGCGCACTAAGATTCAATGTGAAGCGTGGCGGCTCCGAAGATTTATCGAAGCTCGATTATTTTACGAGACGTGTATATGATTTAGCTGGTTGGCATAGTGAACTATATATAGACGCTAAAGATTTGCCTGAAATCGCACCAACGATTGAAAAATTACCGGCGATTTCGATTGATCATTTAGGGCTCTCCGAGGAAGGCTTGCCTCATTTGTTGCGGCTCGTAGAAAAAGGTGTACGAGTAAAGGCGACAGGTTTTGGTCGAGTGGAGCTCAATGTAGAAAATGCTTTAAAATCCATTTATGCTGCCAATCCAGAGGCGTTAATGTTTGGCACAGACTTGCCGTCAACACGAGCAAAAAGGCCTTTTGCTTATGCAGATATTGAACTGATTAAAGAATTATTTGATGCAACGTCGGCGGAAAAAATTCTTTATCAAAACGCAATGGATTTTTATTTCAATTGTTGATAGAAGTACTGTTTACAATCAAGTTTATATTTAGAATATATGATTTAGCTGTTTTGAAATTAGTAAAAACTGAATAATCTACTTAGTTATAAAAAAGTCAATTCATTTTTTTTCGAGTTGACTTTTTATTTTGCCAAAGCCATTCATTTGAATAGGAAGGTGAAGTTAACGTGTTTAACCCGGTCAACATTTTAGGACGAGGTTAAAATAGAGTGAATGTAATGTGAAAATTACTTTAAATGAGCAGAATGGTTTATTAACTGAATCTAAACGATGTAAAATTTAGTAGAGGTGTAGACGATATGGGGGATAAGCAAAATAAAAAGAATGCAATCAAAAATTATTTAAAAAAACAAATTAATAAAAATAGATATATATTAGGTGTTGCTGCTGGTTCTGGAATGACGGCTAAATACGCAGAACAAGGTGGCGCTGACTTTATTTTGGCTCTTAATTCAGGTCGATTTAGATTAATGGGGGTTAGTTCATTAGCTGGTTTTTTACCGTATGCCAATAGTAATGATGTTGTAATGGATTTTGCATGTAAAGAGATCATTCCTATGGTAAAAAAAATTCCTGTTTGTTTTGGTTTATGTGCAACAGATCCAACAATTGATTTACATGACTACATTGATTTAATTAAGAAAAAAGGCTTTGCGGGCATTAATAATTATCCAAGTATTGGACTAGTTGATGGGCTTTTTAGAGAAGCTTTAGAGGAACAAGGGATTACATATGATAAAGAGGTAGAGGCTATTCGTATCGCTAGTGAAAAAGGGCTGTTTACTGTTGCCTTTGTATTTAACGAGGAGCAAGCAATAAGTATGGTGGAAGCGAGCGCAGATATTATTTGTGTTCACTTAGGGTTAACGAATGGTGGATCATTAGGTGCTAAAAAGATTTTATCTTTACAAGCTGCCAAAAGGATGGCGGTCAATATATTTAATGAATGTAATAAACTGAATCCAAACATTATTAAAATGATTTATGGAGGTCCGGTTAATAAACCAATAGATGTTCAATATATGTATGATGATACTACTATTATGGGTTACATTGGAGGTTCTGTTTTTGAAAGGATTCCAAATGAACAGACTCTCATACATATTACGAAATCATTTAAGCAAACGAATGATTTTCAGTTTGATGAATTAATCGGTAAAATTACTGATGGCTTAGGAAGTCAAGATGATTATATTAATTTTACAAAGAAATATATAAGCTTACATTATATGGATGAAATATCATTGAATGAAGTGGCAGAACTATTAAATTTATCTCGTTCTTATTTAAGTACGTTATTTAAAAAAGAAATGGGTATATCATTTACTCAATATCTTATTAATTTTCGGCTTAATCGCGCAATTGAAATATTAAAATTAGAAAAGTTACCACTAAATAATATCGCTGAAATGGTAGGTTATCCTGACTACACTCAATTTAGTGAAATATTCAAAAAATACAAAGGTGTGTCACCTAAAAACTATATAAAAAATAACGAAGAGACAATTTTATAGAACAAAAACACATTAACTCTCCTAAAAGAAAACGTTATCATGTAGTTGAGTAATAAATGGTACCGCTTTCTTTAATTTTAAAAAGAATTAAGAAGGGATGAGTTGATATGAAAACAATTGCCTTGGCTGGAACATTTGATTCAAAAGGACAAGAATATTTATATGTAAAAGAGTTGATGGAATCGTTAGGTTTCAATACTTTCACGATTCATACAGGTGTTTTTAATCCAGTTTTTAATCCCGACGTATCAAATGCTGAAGTAGCAGCTGCCGCTGGAGAAGATATACAAGTAATTGCAGCAAAAAGAGACCGAGCAATTGCAACCGCTGTTCTTGCAAAAGGGATGGAAGTGCTTTTGCCGAAATTGTATGAAGAAGGTAAATTTGACGGCGTACTATCCTTTGGAGGTACTGGAGGGTCGTCTATCGTAACAGCTGGAATGAGAGAATTACCAATTGGTGTTCCTAAAGTAATGGTTTCAACAGTCGCTTCCGGTAACACAGAGCCCTATGTAGGTACTAGTGACATAATTATGATGCCATCAGTAGTAGACGTTGCTGGTTTAAATGTGATTTCGACTAAAATATTTACAAATGCGGTATTTGCGATAGCAGGTATGCTTAACTTTGAAAATAAAACGATCGAGAAAAAAAAGCCTCTTATTGCTGCAACTATGTTTGGACTGACAACACCTTGTATTAATCAGGCTAAAGATTTCTTAGAAGCTAGGGGATATGAAGTTTTAATTTTTCATGCAACAGGTGTTGGTGGTCGGACAATGGAGAATTTAATAGCGAATGGATTTATAGATGGTGTCCTTGATATTACGACTACTGAATGGGCTGATGAATTAATTGGCGGTGTATTGAAAGCTGGTCCTCATCGTTTAGAAGCAGCTTCAAAAAATCAAATTCCTCAAGTTGTATCAGTTGGTGCGATCGACATGGTTAATTTTGGTCCATTTGATTCTGTCCCTAGTAAATTTAAAGGACGAAAATTTTATAAGCATAATCCAACCGTTACTTTAATGCGCACATCCGTTGAAGAGAACAAGCAAATAGGTGAAGTGATTGCTGAAAAATTATCTTTAGCTAAATGCTACACAGCGTTATTGTTACCGTTAAAAGGGCTATCAGGTCTCGATGTTGAAGGTCAGCCTTTCTACGGTTTAGAGGAAGACAGTATGTTATTTGATACTTTAAGAGAAAATGTTGACCAAAGTAAAGTGGAAATGATTGAAATCAATGCGGATATAAATAGTGAAGATTTTGCACTAGCTGCAGCGAAAACATTAATTGAATTAATAGAAAATAAAGAAAGGGAAAATTAAAATGTTACAGAGACAAGTTATATTGAATCGATTTAAAGAAGAAATTAATAATGGACATATTCTTGTAGGTGTTGGCGCTGGTACAGGAATTACGGCTAAAAGTAGTGAAGCTGGTGGAGCAGATATGTTGATTGTTTATAATTCAGGCCGTTATAGAATGGCTGGTCGTGGTTCCCTAGCTGGTTTATTATCTTATGGTGATGCTAACCAAATTGTTGTTGAAATGGGTAATGAGGTATTACCCGTAGTAAAAGATACACCAGTACTCGCCGGTGTTAATGGAACAGATCCTTTTAAAGTTATGGAAGTTTTCTTAAAGCAACTGAAAGATCAAGGGTTTAGCGGCGTTCAAAACTTTCCCACAGTTGGTTTAATTGACGGTGTTTTTCGTCAAAATCTGGAGGAAACGGGAATGGGCTATGATTTAGAAGTAGATATGATTAGAAAAGCACATGAATTAGATTTGTTTACTACTCCTTATGTTTTCGATGAAGAACAGGCAAAGAAAATGGCTGAAGCGGGTGCAGATATCTTAGTGGCGCATATGGGATTAACAACAAAAGGAACTATTGGTGCACAAACGGCATTAACTTTAGATGATTGTGTCGATCGAATCCAAAAAATTATTAATGCTGGTAAGTCCGTAAATCCTGATATATTAGCAATTTGCCATGGAGGTCCAATTGCAGAACCGAAAGATGCTGCTTATATTATTGAAAGAGTAGAGGGAATTGTTGGATTCTTTGGTGCATCTAGTATTGAAAGATTTGCTGCAGAAAAAGGAATTAAAGAGCAAACTGAAGCTTTCAAGGGAATAAACAATAGTAATTAGCTTTTCATATAGAAGACATTTTTCGATAGTCTGAGTCACTCATCAATAAAAATGAGTGACTTTTTGTTGTCGAAAAACTTTTATATCAAGGCCCCCCAAGAAGTCGACCACCCTTCAAATACTATGCCTAGAAGTACATAGTAAAAGAAGAATGCCTATTTTATATTTTAGTAATAGGTAACGCTTTTTATGTTAACCGGTTAACAATTTTTATTGACTTACGAAAATTAATAAATTATAGTTGTTGTTAACCGGTTAACAATATTGATTTGTTTTAAAAATATTAAGAAAAGTCTGGTGGAAACTAATGGATAAGATAAATAAAAAAGAAGAAGCTTTGGAGTCTCTACAACATTTAATTACAGAAAGAGAAGCAGCCCAAAAAAGGAGAAAAGTAGATAAAGCAGGCCAAGAAGAAGTGTTAGTTTTAGATTGGACACTTACTCAATTACATATCGTTGCAACAATTAAAGAAAAGGGGAGGGCTAATAATACTTTTCTCTCTGAAAGTTTAAAACTATCTAAACCAGCTATTACAAAAGCCGTTAAAAAGTTGTTACAACATAATATTCTTGCAAAAATGCACCAAGGAGAAAATAAAAAAGAGGTTTATTATCTTCTGACAGAATCAGGAGAGAAGCTTGCTTTAATTCATAATCAATTACATGAGCAAGCAAGAAACAGCTATTTAAGTATTTTAGATAATTTTAATATAGCCGAATTAGAGACTATTATTAAGTTTTTAAACGCTGTTACTGAGAATATAAAGCAAAATTAAGGAGAATGTATATGACAAGACGAATATCTCAAAACAAAGTATTTGTTTTGTATTTGTTAAGTATAAGCACTTTTTTTGCCTCTTTAAATCAAAACATTTATACACCGATTATTCCTCTTATTCGGGATTTTTTCAGCGTCTCAATTAATTGGGTAAACTTCACAGTGAGCAGTTTTATTTTTATTATTGCTATGATTCAAATCAGTTTAGGGACGGTAATTGATAGTAAAAACCAAAAGAGATTATTATTGATTAGCTTTATTTTTATTAATATTTCTACGATATTTTGTGCATATGCAGATCATTTTCTGCTCTTTTTGATAGCTAGAATAGTCCAAGCTATTGGTGCTGGAATCATCCCTTTAGTAACGATAAATATGATTACACGATTATTTGAAGGCGAAGCAAGAGGCAGTGCAATAGGAACGTATCAAATATTACTTACACTCGCTCCAGCTATTTCACCTATATTGGGAGGTTTACTTGGGCAATATTATGGCCACCAAGGAATTTTCCTATTCCTCTTTGTTATATCTGCAGTATTATTTATTTTGATTATTTACGGACTTCCAGATAATGAAAGGAAAGATGCCCAAGGTAAAACAAGCAGCTTATTGAAAACGTATATTGCTGTTTTTTCTAATTATATGGGTGTAAGTACAATGATCGTCAGTTTCTTTGTATTCTTTGTATATTTTTCTATTCTTGTTTACTTGCCGATATTGCTTAACGATCAATATCACGTTCCGTTGCAAATCATTGGTTTATTATACTTACCCTTGACCGTTAGTATGATTTTGGGAAGTGTAATATTCAAAAAATTACAGAAAAGAATTCCTTTAAATGACTTGTTTATTGCTGTTCTATTTTTAATGCCCTTAGAAGTAATATTATTTGGTTTACTACATACTAAAACAATTATTGGATTGGCTATCCTATTATTTGGCTATGGCATGACAGTGGGATTTTCACCTCCTTTATTTTCAACTATGATAAGTAATGAATACAGCCAAAATCGAGGAACTGCTTTAGGTCTTTTTAATTTCATCCGTTATTCTGGTATGGCAATCGGAGGAATGTTCTCTGGATTATATAAAGTCATTCCAAGTAATCTAGTATATGTTTTTTTAGGTATCTTTCTTTTTTTCACTTCAATATTACATTATCGAAGTTTAAAGAAAAGACTTTTGTATTAGAATGGTTTATTCCTAAATGCCTTTGATTGTTAACATTAACACATTATTAAAGTGTACCACGATCAATAAAAGGGTCCTGAAAACCTATTTAGGCTTTTAGGACCCCTTATTACTCCTTTTTAGGCTAAACCTTTAATATATTTCGTAACATTCCCCAAACAACAACTTCCTTGAGGGTTGTTTACCTCGCATCCACAACGGTTTTCTTTTATATTTGAACGAATGTGTTCTAAGGGATTAGGCGTGAGTTCATTTTCAACATATTGTTTAATTTTTTCTTTAGTCCAATCAAAACAATAACATATCGGTGTGTGTAATGAGTCATCCTTTTGATGCACAGCTACCTTTATATCAGAAATATGGTACATCTTATTACTCAAATCAAAATAAACTACATGACAATCTGTAGTTGAACAAAAATAGTGATTTTCCACAGCATTTATTGTTTCTAATACAGCTGGTTTAATCAATGATTTAATCGTCATTAGTTTTACGCTTTTAGCTTTATTTTTACAAGAAGGACATACAATAGCGTTTTCATTTATAATTTTTTTATGGCTACTATCACAACAGTTTCCCATGATTTTTCCACCTTTACTTTTTATTTTTAGTCTCTAAAAGTTTCAAAAACAGGATAATCGCACATCATTTTTTTTGTAGAATTCATAATTCATCTTATATAAAGTATAAACCATTATGCTAACGTACAGGTAAAAGGAAATTAATAATTTCTCAGAATATCAACATGATAGTGAACACGCATGAAAAAATGACGAGTTACTTACATAAATTGCACCTTTATTTGTTAGTAGTGTTTATTGTCTTCATTCAAGAATTAACTACATTGATGGAATCGAATTTTCTTTTACAATAGACGCTGTGAAGGCATATGTGCATGACCATGATTGGGTAACAGTAGATGAACTACTACAAAATGTCGAGACTCAAAACTCGAATCCCAAAGCATCCTTAAGGCTACATTGCAACAAAGTGGAATGACGATTGGTGTGAAAGAATAATTATTCAACGTAAAAAAGGAGATTTATAGAGTAGAAAATAGTAAAATAGATAAGCTGATAGCCAAAAAAGTATTTGTTTGGAAACTCGAAAAGTTTTAACGAAAATGAACAAACACTTCGAAGATCATGTCAGAAAGATCATGCATTGAAAGGGGAATAACGTAGTAAATAAATGTCGAAATACTTAGTGATTTTAATGGATGAATCCTAAAAAATCATAATCAATTTATGATTAAGAGGCGTTTAAAAAAGTCCGATTTAACGCAATTGAAACTTAATATGAAGGGGGGACTATTGGAAATGTTTATAGTGGCAATATTGATTACTTTAATTTTCGGCAGTATTTCTTATATGCTGTTGAAGCATCCTGAGGGTGCTATACAGATGAGTTCCTTTTCAGATGATTTCAAAAAGAAACCAATTTTAAAAAAGTTTATAAAGTTTATGGGCTGGTGGTTTTTATTACTTGTGATAGCAGCGTGGATTGTTGCAATCATCTCCTTGTTTGAATGAGGTTATAAACTTTTTGAGGAAATTTGACTGAATGAAAAAAGCCATAGCGTAGTAATACGCTACAGCTAAAAATTGGTTATGCCTCTTCATATAAGAATTACAATACATAAAAGGGCGAGTATAGCTACATTTGGTTATTAAACTCATATTGGAATATACACATGCGAAGGGCGTCTCGATATTTACCTTCAGTAAAAAATTCTTCTTTAAGTTCTCCCTCAATATGAAATCCAGCTTTTTTATAAATGTAAATGGCTTTTTCGTTTTGTTTATCAACAATTAAATATAGTTTGTGTAGATTTAAAATATGAAAGGCGTATTTCATTGCCAAAATAGTAGCAGCGTAGGCATATCCTTTTCCTTGAGAATTAGGATCAATAATAATTTGAAATTCTGCATTACGGTGGATCAGGTCAATTTCAACTAATTCAACTAATCCAAGAATTTCCTTTTCTTTTTCGACTATAAAACGTCTTTCACTTTGTTTATGGATATGCTTTTCAAATAAATCTTGTAGTTCTACAAAAGATTCATACGGTTCTTCAAACCAATATGACATGATTCTAGAATCATTATTTAATTTATGAACATATTTTAAATCTTCTCTTTCTAACGGTCTTAACTTGATACTTTCTGACATAATCGATGTTCCTCCTAAATTTATAAAAGTGTATGTTTGACATACAAACAATTATTCCCGTAACACACTATAAGCTGTATAGTAACTATACAGTCAAGGAACCATACTTTTTAGAGGTATATGGTAAAATATGCACTAAAACTGGTAGTAAGGAACGGGGAATTCATTCTGTAAAACTATGACTCATCACCAAAAGTTGTGGATGACATTTGTTAAGACGTATATTTTGGATCAGGCGTGTTGATTAGGAAAAAATAGGTTTATTATTGATCGATGAAAGGGTTT
>NZ_JARVRU010000170.1:0-22486 GCF_030209535.1 Lysinibacillus sp. fls2-241-R2A-57 | reverse complement strand
TTTTTCCTCTCCAAACACAATTAACTAAAATTAAAAAAAAAAAAAAAAAAAATAAAAAAAAAAAAAAAAAAAAAAAAAAAAAAAAACACGCCCCCCCTTTGTAGAAGACGTGCTTACTTTGTTGTTGAATACCCCTTTAACTCAATAACCTCTTTATCAATCAATTTATCATCTTTAAATTTTATTATATAGGCTTGTGTCATAAGTATTTCATCATTCCAGCGGTATTGATCTTTTTTTACCATTTCTTCTGCACCACCTGCAATTTCTACTACTTCCATATATGACATACCTTTTTTTAATTTTTCAAATTCTGCTTCATTCATATTTTTTTGCCAGTGATATGTATTGGATTCCTCGATTTCTAAAATAGGGTCTCCACAACCTGTGAGAATCACCAAAGTACCTATGAGCAAGCATATATTAAGACGCTTTATGTAAAAATTATTTCTCATGTTAACACCTCCAAAGACAGTTTCCTATACGTGGAAGAAATCGATAAAAAGATAGTCACCTAATTTTTATGTTTGTTGATCTACTTGTTAGACATTAAAACTTTTAATTTGGTGGCTCTACATCAAATGTTGGGGGTGACGCACAATGTGCAGCTTCCTCAATCGCCCCTCCATCTTTAATTGTATTTAGTACCTCAACAAATATTATAAAACCAATTTTATTGGGCATTTATTGGTTCATCACCAAAACGTGTGGTTGATTTCCGTTCCGGCTGGGCGCTTTGCCGCTGACGCTTCGCTTTCGCGCAGAGCAGAGCTTCCTGGGGGCGTCCGATGAGCCGCTTCACTCGCGTTGCTCGCTCCAGGGTCTCATCTGTGACGCTGATCCCCAAGGAGTCGCCTAGCCTCCACTCCAATCAACTTATATACATAGCATACGTTTTAACTAATATCATCTACAACTTTTGGTGATGAGCCCATTTATTTATTGATATCCACTTATTCCCTTATATTAACAATAAAAAAGTTCTTATGATTTTAAAAGCATCATAAGAACTATATTATCGATTATAATGGCGGTCCCGACCGGGATCGAACCGGCGATCTCCTGCGTGACAGGCAGGCATGTTAACCGCTACACCACGGGACCTCTATAAGACATCTATTAATATATCATAAGTAAATGTAACATGCAATATTTTTTTCGCATTTTTTTAGCTTTTTACCAAAATATATACTTCATTCCACATTCCACTGCCGGATGACGCTTTCATCGGGCGTAACCTAACCTCCTCGTCGTTCATACTTTGCTTCTGTGGGGGTTCAACAGAGAGCCTTACTCTGCGACGAAAGCAACGCGACAGGAGAACTACCCTTCCTCCACTCCAAGTCCTTTGAACCAATCCATTTTTTTAATCAAGAACAGATTTAGTGCCAACCTCGTGTTGGCTCGACGCCCCCAGGAAGCTTTGCTCTGTGCGAAAGCGTCGCGTCAGCTACAAGTTTTTTGTCTGCGCGAAAGCGAAGCGGCAGCGGCAAAGCGCCCAGTCAGAACGGAAATCAACCACATGTTTTGGTGAAGAGCCAATTCTTCAATTCCCCCCCTTTTTTTGGCATCGTTTTTGCAAATAAATTAAATAGATTCTACAAACTATTTCATAAGGAGGTCGTTTCAATGATTCGGTACATCTTTACTCGAATCGGCTACATGATCATTACGTTATTTATTATCATTTTGCTTTCATTTTTGCTAATGAAGGCATTGCCCGGTTCTCCATTTAACGATGAACGCTTACCTGAAACACAAAAAGAACTACTTTACAAAAAATACGGGCTAGATAAGCCGGTACCTATTCAATTCGGTATTTACTTAACAAATCTTGTACAAGGGGATCTAGGTATTTCATTTGTTTTGGATAATCGTCCGGTTACTAAAATTATTCAAGAGCGTATCGGCCCCTCTGCCATTCTCGGATTTCA
Organism: Lysinibacillus sp. fls2-241-R2A-57; assembly: GCF_030209535.1. Lineage (NCBI taxonomy): Bacteria > Bacillati > Bacillota > Bacilli > Caryophanales > Bacillaceae > Lysinibacillus > Lysinibacillus sp. fls2-241-R2A-57. The sequence goes on along the minus strand of NZ_JARVRU010000170.1, from coordinate 20,552 downwards.
AGCCGTTACTGTCGGTACTTTAATAGGCTTACTATTAGGTATCGTAGCGGCGCTAAGGCATAACACCGTTATAGATTACGGGGCTACTGTTTTAGCTGTGCTCGGTATCTCCATTCCATCCTTTGTATTTGCAGGTTTTTTACAATATTGGGTTGGTGTCAAACTAGGCTGGCTACCAATCGCCTTTTGGAATGGTTTTGAATACTCAATATTACCAACAATCGCGTTAGCGGTCAGTGTTGTTGCAACAATTGCCCGTTTTACACGGATTGAAATGTTGGAAGTGCTCAATCAAGAATACATCTTAACAGCGAGATCAAAAGGACTATCGAATCCCGTTATTATTACAAAGCACGGTATTCGAAATGCACTAATCCCAATCATTACAGTTATCGGACCATTAACTGTTAATACGATTACTGGCTCACTAGTTATTGAAAAAATTTTTAGTATCCCTGGTTTAGGAGAACAATTTGTTAACTCCATTATTACGAATGATTACCAGCTTATTATGGGAACAACAATCTTTTATGCTGTTTTATTTGTAAGCGTTATCTTAGTTATTGATATTTTATACGGATTCATCGACCCTCGGATTCGTGTCACAGGAGGCGAGTAATTTATGACAACAGAAGTAACTAAGAATGCGACGGTAAAAAAATATCCACCCGATTTGTTTGAGCCTGCCTCACAAAGTGAATTTGTTGATGATTTCACGTATCGTCCCGAACAATCATTTTGGCAAGATGCATGGCTTGGTTTACGCAAAAATAAAGCAGCTATTGTAGGCTTATGCATTATTATTCTAGTTATTTTACTAGCTATATTCGGTCCATTTATGAACAGTCATGGCTACGATGAACAAAATCTTGCGCGTACAAATTTACCACCAAAAATCCCTGTTCTTGAGAATATTTCATTCTTAGGTTTGAACGGTGTTGATAGTCGTGGCGTTGACCAATACGAAGCAAAAGGTATAAGTGAATATTTTTGGTTTGGTACAGATGAATTAGGTCGGGATTTATGGACACGTATTTGGCAAGGTACACGTATCTCTCTTTATATTGCTTTTTTAGCAGCAACGATTGATTTAATTATAGGGGTTGCTTACGGAGCTGTTTCAGCATTTTATGGTGGTCGCACTGATAATATTATGCAACGTATTATTGAAGTGTTAGTTGGTATCCCTGGGCTAATTATTAATATTCTTCTCATTCTTATTTTAAAACCAGGAATCATTTCTATTACTATTGCGATGGTTATCGTCGGGTGGATTAGTATGGCTCGTATCGTACGAGCACAAATACTAAAGCTAAAATCATATGAGTTTGTTCTTGCTTCTAGAACGCTCGGTGCTAGTAACCAACGCTTGATTTGGAAACATTTAATTCCTAATACACTAGGTCCGATTATTGTAGCTACTACTTTTACCATTCCAGGAGCTATCTTTACTGAAGCATTACTAAGTTTTATCGGCCTAGGACTACAGCCACCAACTGCTTCCTTAGGAACGATTGTTAATGACTCTTATAAATTATTACGTATTTATCCACATGGCATGATTTTTTCATCCATTATCATTAGCTTAATTATGATTAGCTTTAATTTACTCGGTGATGGACTGCGTGATGCATTCGATCCAAAAACACGTAAATAAGGAGGGGTGCGAATTGAAAAAAATACTAGAAGTTAAAAATTTAAGTATTTCATTTAATACACAAAATGGTGAGGTTCAGGCAGTTCGCAATGTATCATTCGACTTATTTGAAGGTGAAACACTAGCAATCGTTGGCGAGTCGGGCTCTGGAAAATCAGTTACTTCTAAAAGCCTATTACGATTAAACCCTACCAAAACAACAATGCTGAAAAACGGTCAAATTTTATATAATGGAAAAAATATTTTAACGTGTAGAGAGCAGGAAATACGTGCAATTCGTGGAGCTGAAATCTCAATGATTTTCCAGGATCCTATGACTGCATTAAACCCCACGATGACAATCGGTAGTCAAATTGCAGAGAGCATAAAAAAACATACAACATTACGTGGTAATCAAATTACAGAACGAGTGATTGAACTATTACAGCTTGTTGGCATTAAAGAAGCGGATAAACGATATAAACAATATCCTCATCAGTTTTCTGGAGGAATGCGTCAGCGTATCGTTATCGCGATGGCACTTGCTTGCGAGCCTCGTATTATTATTGCGGATGAACCTACCACAGCTCTGGACGTTTCTATTCAAGCACAAATTCTAGAATTGCTAAAAAACATTCAAAAAAAGATGAATCTTTCAATTATATTTATTACACATGATTTGGGTGTTGTAGCAAAAATGGCTGATCGTGTTGCCGTGATGTATGCTGGAAAAATGATTGAAATTGGCTTAGTTGATGAAATTTTTTACCATTGTCAGCATCCATATACACAAGGCCTACTCGCCGCTATGCCAAACCCAGATATTGAAACCGACATACTGTACGCTATTCCAGGAACACCACCAAACTTACTGCAACCACCGATTGGAGATGCCTTCGCTGCTCGTAATAACCAAGCACTCAAAATTGATTTTTTAGAGGAGCCACCAATGTTTAAAATCAGCGACACACACTATGCTGCAACTTGGTTATTGCATGAGCAAGCGCCTAAAATGATACCGATTCATCATCAATTAGCCCAAGCTGAACGCAAGGAACGTGAAAAAGCTCCTGTATTTGATACAACCAACCCGTATTTAACATTAAAAGGAGTAAAGCAGCATTTTAAATTAGATAAAAATACTATCAACAAAGCTGTAGATGGCATTACTTTTGATATTTATAAAGGAGAAATCTTCGGTTTAGTTGGAGAATCTGGCTGTGGTAAGTCCACGACAGGGCGCTCGATTATCGGACTTAATACAATAACAGATGGGGATATTCACATCGACGGTAGGAATATTAATGAAGCAAAGACGAAGCAAGAAAAATTAGCCTTTAATCGCAAGGTGCAAATGATTTTTCAAGACCCTTATTCTTCCTTAAATCCACGTATGAAAATTGCTGACATTATTACAGAAGGTCTTGCTATTCATGGTGTACCGAAAAGCGAATGGAAGGCAAAAATTTATGAGCTATTAAATATAGTAGGTTTAACGAAAGAATATGCTAATCGCTATCCTCATGAGCTTAGTGGCGGGCAACGTCAGCGTATCGGTATTGCACGCGCACTTGCTGTAGAGCCCGAACTAATCATTGCTGATGAACCGATTTCTGCATTAGACGTTTCGATCCAAGCACAAATCGTTAATTTATTGAAAAAGCTACAAAAGGAACGTGGACTGACATATCTATTTATTGCACACGACTTGTCGATGGTGAAATATATTAGTAACCGCATCGGCGTCATGCATCGCGGGAAAATTGTAGAACTTGCAGAAAGTCATGAGCTCTATGATCACCCTATTCACCCTTATACAAAGGCATTATTATCTGCTATACCACTACCTGACCCAAAACTAGAACGTGAACGAAAACGTATTATTTTTAACGAAGCTGAATATAACGCTACTAATAGAGAAAATGAAAGCTTTATTGAAGTACGCCCGGGCCATTTTGTCATGCTAACAGAAGAGGAGCTTACCCAATACTATCAAGCAAACAGTGAGAGCATACCGCTATGAAATTAAAAACAACTATATTGTTTACTGGCTGCATTTTTATATGTTCCCTTCTCTATACATTACTCTTAAAACAATCGATGACAATGCTGACTATGATTAATCATACTTTTCTTGCTTCACTTACTTTTACAATCGTTGGAGCAATATTGTTTGTTGTGCAAGGTGGGCTTTTTAATGGTATCGCTTATAGCTTTAAACGCTTTTTTGCTCGTGTCACTAAAAACGGTACCTACGCCTATGAGTTAGATGGTGACTTGGAATTCGTACAAGCGCCATCCTATACCTTTACCTATCCACTGCTACTTGCAGGTTTGATTGGCTGTATTATCACCACTATTTTATCTCTTGTTTTCTATTTATAGATGGCTTATTTCACAATAACGTGGGGTTGGTTTCCGTTCCGACTGATGCTTATAGATGTTTTGTTTACTATCATAAAAAAATGCTGCCTACATTGATAGGCAGCATCTTTTTTACTTTACAATCTCAACCCATTTATAGCTAATGTCCGCTGAAAATGGATGTTCATATAAATTTTTTACATACGGCTTCGTCAAACGACTTATACCTCTTTGGAATGTCGGCGCAATTGCAAAATCATCCATCATAATCTTTTCAGCTTGTTGCATTAATATCCAACGTTCAGAAACATCAGAAGTTGTTTTAGCTTTTTTAATTAATGCATCCACCTTTTCATTTTTATAGTGAGATTGATTGTAGTAGGCAGTCGATTCAAATAACTCAATATAAGTCATAGGATCTTGATAGTCAGGGCCCCAACCACCATAGTCTAAATCATAGTCAACAGCCCCTTCTAGTGCTAGCTTTTGCTTATTAGGCTGCATATTGATTGTTAGCTCTAAGCCTTCAAGATTTGTTTCTAATTGGTTTTTAATAAATTCTGCCGCTTTTTTAGATTCTGCACGGTCATATGTTAAAAACTCTAGTTTTACTTTATCTACCCCCAGCTCCTTTAAACCAGTAGCCCATGCTTCCTTCGCCAATTTAACATTAGTTTTATTCATATCACCATTACCATCACGGAAATCAACACCTTTTTCATCTGTTGATAATCCAAGTGGTACTAAAAAATAAGCTGGAATAGAGCCATCCTGTAAAATCACATCTGCAAAGCCTTGTTTATCCCAAGCCATATCGATTGCTTTCCGAATGTTCTTATTCGATAAAAATTTATTTTCATGGTTCATTCGAATGAAGAACGTATTTGGTTTTAAGAATGTTGAATACTCTGGGCTATCTTTGTATTGAGCAACATACTCACTTGTAAGCTCAGCAGTGTCAATCTCTCCCGCTTCATATAGATTGACTGCTGTTGCTGTATCTTTCACGATTTTTTGTGTAATTTTTGTAAGCTTCACATTGTCTTTATCCCAATAATTTTCATTTTTTACGAATGTCCAGCCTTGACCATGCTGCCATGATTCCAATACGAATGGACCATTATAAATCATATTTGCTGCTTCTAACGCATATTGATCGCCTTGTGCTTCCGTAAATTCTTTGTTTAGTGGAAAGAACGGTGCATACGTTGTTAAGCTTAGGAAATATGGAATTGGAGCATTTAGTTGAACTTCCAATGTGTAATCGTTTAGCGCTTTAATGCCAATTTCATCTACCTTACCATATAATGGATCACCCTCTTTTTGAACACTGGCTGCATTTTTTATATCTAGCATTAAATAAGAATAAATTGCTTGCGTTTTAGGATTGATAGCTCTTTTCCAAGCATATTCAAAGTCATGTGCTGTAACAGGTGTACCATTGCTCCACACAGCATCTTGGCGTAACTTAAATGTATATACAGTACCATCCGCTGAAGCTTCATATGACTCTGCCATTCCTGGCACTGGTGTATTCTCTGGTCCGATACGGTATAACCCCTCAAATACAGAGTTCATTGCTGTAACTGCAAGTGCATCTACACTCCCTAATGAACTCATTGTTGCTAAATCCCCTCCCGCTACTAAATGTAGCTCCTGTCCAACCGTTGTGTCGCCGTCAGTAGTAGTCTCTTTGTCCGTACTATTGCCACCAGTTGGGCTACTAGAAGAATTATCCTCCTTGCCGTAGCAGCCAACTAATACAACTAGCATTAGCCCTAATAACACGACTAACCATTTTGTCTTTTTAATCATTAGCATTTCCCCTTTGATTTTATTGCACGATAGCTCACGTGCAACAAAACATATATGCAATATTCATGCCGATACCATATTTACTCTAAAATTTTGGCACAAATCTTGCAGTATATTTAAAAAGGGGGAATTATAACATGTCACTACTAAAACAATTACGTGAAGCATTACGAGCTCAACAATCGGATGTACTCATCATAACGAGTAATCAAAACCGTCGTTATTTAACAGGATTTACAGGCAGTGCAGGTACAGTAGTAATTACACCGACTCAAGCACTTTTACTCGTAGATTTCCGTTATACACAGCAAGCTACAAACCAAAGTAAAGAATTTGATGTTCGTGAAATCGATCGCAGCCGTTTATATGAAACTATCCAAGAAATTTTAGACACAGAATCTATCCAAACAATTGGTTTTGAGCAACAACATGTTACTTATGAGGTATATCAATTAATGTCTAGTAAATTAACAGCAACATTAAAGCCGCTATCTAATATTGTGGAAAATTTACGCACGATAAAAACACCAGAAGAAATTGAATTGATTAAGAAAGCAGCGTGGATTTCAGATGAGGCATTCAAGTATATTTTGACATTTATTAAACCAGGAGTGTCAGAAATTGATATCGCAAATGAGTTAGAGTTTCATATGCGTAAAAACGGAGCTACTGGAGCTGCATTCGATATAATTATTGCTTCTGGTCATCGTTCTGCACTTCCGCATGGTGTTGCATCTGACAAAATAATTGAAGAAGGCGATATGCTGACACTTGATTTTGGTGCCTATTATCAAGGCTATCGTTCAGATATGACGAGAACAATTGCAGTTGGAGAACCATCTGGTAAACTAAAGGAAATATACCAAATCGTTTATGACTCATTACAAATAACTCTATCTAATATGAAGGCTGGTATTACTGGAAAAGAAGTAGACAGCTATTCACGAGATTTCATAAAAGCTAAAGGCTATGGAAAAAATTACGGACACGGTTCGGGGCATGGTCTTGGCTTAGATCTTCATGAAAACATTTTTATGTCTACAGTATGTGAAGACATCCTAGAAGAAAATATGGTGCTTACTGTTGAGCCCGGTATTTACATTCCTGATTTAGGCGGAGTACGTATAGAAGATGATGTCATCGTTACCAAAAACGGTGTTGAAGTTATCACACACTCACCAAAAGAGCTTATTATTTTATAAAGTCATAAAGTAACGTTTTAATTTTGAAAAAGTGTATTGGTGGTATGAAAGCCTATGGAGCGAAGGGAGGCTCGGACCACGCCAAAGGAAAGCGTCTCCCGGAATGAAATTCGCGGTCAAGTACATATGTTAGTGAAAAGCCTTTTTACATTATTTATACACACTCATAATAACGTTCATTTTTTTGACACATTTTAAATATCTTTATTATAGACATTGATCACTAAAGCTCCTTTTTACTTTCGTGATCAATGTCAAAAATTATTGTCACTATTACTCAGGTAGCATCATTTTCTATAGATTTAAGTACTTAAATGGAGAATGGAGGTTTTAAAATGCAGCTTTCTATTAAACAAACTCAAGATTTGAATTTAGTGATGACTGCACAACTTCGTCAAGCCATCGAGTTACTACAATATTCCACACTAGAATTAGAACAGTATATTCGTGAACAAGAGCTCGAAAATCCATTAGTAGAGTTAAGCGAACCGACATTTCAAGAACGTACACATTTTTCAAAAGGTGTTAGCCGTCACACAAATATCTTGGAACATGTAACTAAATATGAAAAAAATATTCGTGATGATTTATTTGAGGAGATTAAGCTAACCTTCCATGAAGATAAAGACATTAAACTGCTTAAACATATTATTTATCATTTGGATGACAACGGCTACTATGAACAGCCAATGACACCGACTTATCAAGATCATGAAATCGAAAAGGGCATTCACTTATTACAAAACATTGGACCACTTGGCATTGGGGCACGAAATTTGAAAGAATGCCTGCTATTACAAACTATGTATTGTGAAAATAGCCCTGCTCATGCGGAAACAGTAATTTCCTTTTATCTTGATGAACTTGCTAATCAGAAATGGAAGCAAATTTCCAACGTTTTAGATATATCACTTTATGAATTACAAGGAATTTATCAATTCATCCAAACTTTGCAGCCTAAGCTTAGCTCACTGTTTCATCAGGAAGCTATACATCATCATACACCGGATATTATTGTTGAGATTGTTGATGGCGCCATCACTTTTTCATTAAATGATTATTATTTACCTAAAATCAATATACATGCGGACTATGCACCCTATATTACTGCCAATTCCTCTGAAAAGAGTTATTTTAAAAAGTATTTATCAGACTATCAATGGCTAGTTAACAGTGTTGAGCAGCGCCGAAATACCATTATTAAAATCATGAAGGCACTTATTGAAAAGCAAAAAGCCTTTTTCACACATGGCTTTGATGCTATAGAGCCTCTTACTTTACGTGAAATTGCTGAACAAATTGAAGTACATGAATCGACAGTTAGCCGAGTGACAACGAATAAATATGTACAAACGTCTTTCGGGACATTTGAACTTCGAGATTTATTCACTTCTAAATTACAAACAGCAAATGGTAACAGTGTTTCACAAATAAAGGTAAAATCACTTTTGTCAGACTATATCAAAACCGAGAATAAAAAGAAGCCTTTCTCAGATCAAAAAATTGCCGAGCATTTCAACAACATATTCGGTATTGAAATATCACGTCGGACAATTGCAAAATACCGTGAAGAAATGAACATTCCATCATCTACAAGACGTAAAGTAATTCAATTTAAATAGTTATTATAAAAGGAGCTACTCTTCATTTGGTAGCTCCTTTTCCTATAGATGAAGGCTTATCACTATAACGCGAGGTTGATTTCCGTTCTGACTGGGCACTTCCCTAAGCGTACGATGAGCCCAAGAAATCCACTTAGTTTTGCTTCATATTTACGAAGACACTTTTAACTTCCGTATAGTTAGACAAGCCATATTCGCCGCCCATTTCGCGACCAACACCTGATTGCTTGTAACCTCCAAATGGCATCGTTTCCCACTCTAAACCAAAATCATTAATCCATACCGTTCCTGCTTGTAGCTTACTAGCGATATAATGTGCTTTTTTCACATTTTCAGTCCAAATGCTTGCTGCGAGTCCATACTTACTATCATTTGCACGAGCAATCACCTCTTCTACTGTGTCAAATGAGAAAATAGACATAACCGGTCCGAAAATTTCTTCACGAGCAATTGTCATATCATCCTGTACGTCAGCAAATACAGTTGGTTGTACAAAATAACCTTTGTTAAATTCACGCTCTCCACCTGCTACTAGACGCGCACCTTCTTCTTTTCCTTTTTCAATGAAACCAAGTACTGTATTCAGTTGTTTTTGTGAAACAAGTGGCCCCATATCTGTTTCTGAATCTAGCCCAGGTCCTAATTTTAATGCTTTTGCTTTTTCGGCAAGTCGCTCAACAAACTGATCGTATAAGCTACTGTGTACAAAGACCCTTGTACATGCACTACAATTTTGTCCGTGATTGTACATTGTCCCAGCAAATGTTCCTTCTATTGCCTCTTCTACGTCTGCATCTTGTAAAACGATTGCTGGAGATTTACCTCCAAGCTCTAATGTTACACTTTTCACATCATCTGCCGCTTTTTTCATGACGTGAATTCCAGTCTTTGTGGATCCAGTGAATGCCACCTTGGCTACACCTTTATGTGTAACAACAGCCTCACCCGCTTCACCTGTGCCAGGTACGATGTTCACAACACCATCTGGGAAGCCAGCTTGTTTCATTAATTGACCTACGTACAATAACGATAATGGCGTTTCCGCTGCAGGTTTAATAACAACTGTACAACCTACTGCTAATGCCGAACCTAATTTCCATGCAGCCATTGCAAGCGGAAAATTCCATGGAATGATTTGCCCTACAACCCCTACTGGCTCATGGACAATGTAGTTTAAATAATCTTTTGATACTTGCACCGTTTTTCCTGTTATTTTTGTTGCCCATCCTGCATAATAACGGAAATGTTGTACAGTACCGTCCACATCGTCAGCTAAAGCCGTTTTGTATGGCTTACCATTATCTAATGATTCTAGCTGTGCAAGTTCTTCCCGATGCTCCTCTAGTAAATCTGCAAATTTATAAATAATACGTGAGCGTTCTGCTGCATCCATGATGGACCATTCATCATCAAATGCTTTTTGTGCAGCCAGTACAGCTATGTCGATATCTTTAGCTTGTGCTTCATGAACTGTTGCAATTACCTCTTCGTTTGCCGGGTTTAATACTTCAAATGTTTTACCTGATTGAGAATGTACATATTCTCCATTAATATATAAACCAATTGTCGATTGTAAAAATTCCTTCACCCTTGGTTTCAATGTTAATAATGCCTCCATTTCGCCACCCCTTCTTATCATCAATTTCAACTTGGTTTCATTGTAGCTGTCGCTACGTTTGCACTTCGCTTTCGCACAGACAAACCCCTGTTGTTGCTGTCGCTTCGCTTTCGCACAGACAAACCCCTGTTGTTGCTGTCGCTTCGCTTTCGCACAGACAAACCCCTGTTGTTGCTGTCGCTTCGCTTTCGCACATAAAACACTTGTTGCTGTCGCTTTGCTTTCGCTAAAGCTAAACATTGCGTCCGGATTTAGAATTGTGCCCAGGCCTGCATAAGGGCCGACACACTTCCTTTCAAAATCACTTATGCCCGAGTAGCAAGTACGTCTAAGTCAGCCATGATTGCTTTTAGTTGTGCATCTTCTTCCTCTGTCAATGGGAGACGCGGTAAACGACAAGGTCCGCCCGCCCAACCCTTTAATTCCATTGCACGTTTTGCAATTTGTACGTATTTACCTGATCCTTCTAAAAACGCACATAATGGTAATAAACGATCATAAATAGCCCACGCTTCATCCAGATTGTCGTCTTTTACATTGTTATACAATTCCGTTACAAGTTCAGGCACGATGTTTCCTGATACAGAAATCCAACCAACAGCACCAACTAGGAATGATTCAATTGCTAAATCTTCTGAACCACAGAACACTTTAATATTGTCTTGTCCTTGACGCACAATATCACGCGCTTTGCCGATGCTACCGCTGGATTCTTTAATATGTGTAATGTTTGGTACATCTCTGCCTACTTTTAATATTGTTTCTAAGCCAATATCCACACCAGAAGTGAATGGATTATTATAAATCATAATTGGGAAGCTTACTGATTCTGCAACTGATTTAAAATGTAAATAGATTTCTTCATCTTTTGGATGTGCGTAATAAGAGTTAATGAGCAAAGCTGCATCTGCTCCTGCTTTTTCAGCCTGTTGTGTATATGCGATTGCCTCCGCTGTTGTTTCTGCCGCCGTACCAACAATTAATGTAATACGACCTTTAATTTGATCAACCGCTACGTCTACTGCTTTAAAGCGCTCTTCTTTAGATAAACTTACGAATTCACCTGTGCTACCGTTAATGGCAATACCTGTTACGCCAGCTTCAATAAAACGCTCGATGTTTTGACGGAAGCCATCCCAATCGATGTCAGTTTGGTTTAACATTGGTGTTACTAATACTGGAAATGAACCTTCTAATTTTTTCATGCTTCTTTCCTCCTAAGTCATTCAAGTTATATTTACACAATGACAAATCCTTGTTGTAGCGGATCTTCACTGTCTACTACAAATTGATGGATTCCTGTGATATATCCTGTTAATGCAATTTCGTAGCCAACCTCATGTTTGTTTACAATTTCAATACAGCTGCAAAAAATACTGTTATTTTTTTGAACAGCTTCATCGCCTAAAACTGCTAGTAATGCAAGTGTACTATCTACACTTGGCGAGCGAAGAATATAGCCATCACGTTCAAATGTTACTGAACGTACTTCACTGTCTACTTTTTCATACACAATAACGCCATCAGCTGCACTATATTTTGTACTTTCATTTACTCCCCAAGTACTAATATCTGCTAGCTCCTCTAGGACAAGTGCCTTGAATTGTTGTGGCTTTTCTAAAACAATATAACGTCGCTCACCATCTACCACTACGAACTCCTCTTCTACAAGCGCTGGCTTCACTGTCAATTGAACTGACAGTACTGCATCCTTTTTCTCCGAAAGATGTACATTTACTTTGTAAATACCTTTTACTGTTTCAATCGTATACATATCATTCTCTGATACTTCAATTGTTCCAAGCTCTATTAATGCTGTCGTCGTAGCTACAAGTGCCTCATACTTAAAATCTGTAGAAGCATCGTGCTGGAAAAATAATAAACGGAATGATGCAACATTGGATGGCAAGATCATGCATCCGTTCATACCACGATGCCCACGTGGTTCGTTTAATAGAAGTTGTTTTGTAGTTTCAAATTGTGTATTTAATGCATTAGCCGCTTCCACTATATTTTCCTGAGAAATTGCGATAGGCGATTGCACGACTATGCGAAAAGCTTCTCCAACTACCTGTGTATCAATCGTTTGAAAAGATTTATGATAGTTCATATATCTAACCTCCTTTAGTGATCCATTGGTGGAATCATCAGGTAGCCTTCTTTTAACGGGTCCTGATCATTGTAAAAGAATCGATGCATACCCATTACCCATGCAGATCCTGTTATTTCTGGGATAACGGCTGTTAAATCGCCAACAGCTACTTCCTCTAGTACACGCGCTTTAAACAATGTCCCTACAATACTTTCATAAATGAACGGTTCATTAATAGAGAGCTCATTTTTCGTGTACAGTGTCGCAACTTTTGCTGAAGTACCTGTACCACATGGTGAACGATCAATTCCGCCCGGCGGTACAACGACTGTATTTTTTAAATCTGCTAATTCATTTACTGGATCTGTATAAAACTCGATATGCGTTAACCCATGAATAAACGAAAACTCAGGATGTACGATCTCTTCCTTGGCATTCACGGCATTGCGAAGACGAATACCTGTATTAATAATATTCGTAGCATTTTCTACTGATAAATCGAGATCCATTTTTCTAGCATCTATAATGCCGTAAAAATTGCCTCCATACGCAATTTCACATTCAACAATACCGAGTGCAGGGTCTTCAATTTCAACTGTCTTTAATAGAAAAGAAGGTACGTTTTTAAACGTTACTTCCTTGGCTATGCCATCTTCTACTTTAATTTTTACATCAATTAAACCTGCCGGCGTATCTAATTTAATATGTGTATAAGGGGCTTGAACCTCAATTAAATTCGATTCAACAAGTGCTGTGCAGACGCCAATTGTGTCATGCCCACACATCGGTAAGTAGCCACCAGTTTCAATATAAATCACACCTAAATCAGCTTCTGGATGGCAAGGGTCCGTAATAATAACACCTGACATGACGCTATGTCCTCGAGGCTCGTTCATCAGAAATTTTCGGATCCAGTCAAAATGCTTTTGCATATAAAGCATTTTGTCAGACATCGTTTCACCTTCAAGCTTCGGCATGCCACTAATGAGTGAACGCGTTGGATTTCCACCTGTATGGGTATCAATTGTTGTAAATAACTTTTGAAATTTCATTTGTGGAGTACCCCTTTCTTAAATCTATTCATATTGACTGGCTCAGTAGGAATACATGTATCTTTGTGTTGTAGCAATTCTTGCACAAGCTTTCCTGTAACTGCCGCTAAGCTAATACCGTCCCCTTCATGGCCTGCCGCTATGTAGAAGCCTGGTACCTCCTCTACTTCACAAATAATTGGTAAATGATCCTCTGTCCATGGTCTTAGCCCCGCATATGTACGAATAACCGACATATCAGCGATTTTCGGATAAAAGCGTACTGCACGTCTGGCAATCATCTTCACGACATCATGATTTACTTTCGTATCAAAGCCAACAAATTGGCGACTACTCCCTATTAAAAAGTTTTGTGCTTCTGTCGGCTCAAATACTAAAGCAACCCCATATTTTTCGATATCCGCATCCACCATACGCTCTCCACCGAATTTAGAAATCAAATAACCGAATTCCATGACCTTTCTTAGACCTACTGGTTGCTGACGCGATGCAACAATAATATGACCTTTACGTGGTTTAATAGGTACGTCAACGTCGAGCATTTTTCCAATAATCGGTGCCCCAATACCACAAGCATTAATAACTTTATTGGCTGTCATGATCCCTTCGTTAGTCTCGATTAAAAACGTGCCACTCGGCTGTTTCTTTATGTTTTTTACTTCCGTATGCTTTCGTATTTTTGCACCAAATTTTTCTGCTGAATGGAACATAGAAAATGTCAGCATATACGGATTTACTGTGGAATCTGTTTTACACTCCAATCCACCATACAAATCATCTGCAAAAAATTTTGACTCGTTACGCAAGTCTGCGCGATCTAACATATTAAAATCTAAACCCGCTTCTTGTTGACGAGTTACCCATTGCTGAGCAGCTTCCATTTCTACATCACTTTCACAAACAAGAATACTTCCAGGGTTGCGATATTCAAATTTAATGTCCAAATCTTTATCTAACTCATGTACTAATTGTTGGCTTACTAATGACATTTGGCTATCAAAGCCTGGATCCTTATCTATAGCTAAAATATTTCCATCACAGCGAGAAGATGTACCACTCGCCAATTCATTTTTTTCAAGTACCATTATTTCTAGGCCCGCCTTTGCACAATAATAAGCAATTGCCCCGCCAATAATGCCACCGCCAATAACTACGATATCATGATGAGATTTCTGCAAGACTCTCCCCCCTTTTTGCTAGCACTTAACATTCTGCAAAAAACGTGCCAATCTATCTATTTGGAATTTGTTTGATAAACTATGTAGTATGTGTCAAAATTATTTATATTATTCGAAAAAATTGGACGAATGATTCATGAAGGGGGCCTTATTTTGCATCCATACCATTTAATTATGAATAAAATGTTAAAACGGAATTTGGCTTTTATCCCAATAGAGAATGTTGTGACTATACTTAACGATGACAAGATACAGTACTTTGTCATTGAAAATGATAAACCTTATGCAGTGAAACGAGGGAAAAGAAAAAGTGATTTTGACTATATAGCCTGTCAAATTGTCCGCATGGATTGCCCAATCAAAACAGCACTTGATTATTTGGAGGAATATGAATTCTTACTTATACGTGATGAAACAAAACAATATATAGGATATTTATCGAAAGATTCCTTGATGTACGATCTCGCATATGAATTAGAGTGTATAAACGCTTATTTAAACACCATCTTAGAAACGATTAATGAATCGTGTACTGTCATTGATCGTCATCAAAACGTGATTTATTGGACTAAAGGAGCGGAAAGTATTTTTTCTGTATCTGGGGAAAATATTATTGGAAAGCCAATCACAGATTTCTTTAAGGAAGATCAACTTGAAATTTTACATACATTGCAGCATGGAAAATCCGTTTATCAACAACAGCATTTTCCGCGTGAAGATCTAGTTGTAATGATTAATTCCAACCCTGTTATGTTAAACGATCAAACGATAGGCGCAGTCGTTGCCGAAACTGATATTACCCATGTAAAAAAATTAAACGAAGAGCTTCATATTACTTCTGAAAAATTATTGAATTTAGAGAAACAGATGAATACGAACGGCTTAGCCTATGACCCATTTACACTTATTCGCGGTAATAGCCCCACTCTGAAAAAGGTGCTTGAAAAAGTAAAAAAGGTCGCAAAAACCGAGGCAAATATTTTAATCTATGGAGAAAGTGGCGTCGGGAAAGAGCTTTTCGCACGTGCAGTCCACGCAATCCGTGAAAAACCAGATGCACCATTTGTAGCCATCAACTGTGGAGCCATTCCAAGTGGCTTATTCGAAAGTGAAATTTTTGGTTATGAAAAAGGAGCCTTTTCTGGAGCACATCAAAAAGGAAAAAAAGGAAAAGTTGAACTTGCACGAGGAGGTACACTGTTTTTAGATGAAATTGGAGAAATGCCTTTAGATATGCAGGTAAAGATTTTACGATTGCTACAGGAAAAAACATTTTATGCAGTAGGCGGCACAAAAGAAATGGATGTCGATTTTAATTTAGTAGCCGCTACTAACAGGGATCTGAAGCAATTGGTGGAAGAAGGGAAATTCAGAGAAGATTTATATTATCGTTTAAATGTCGTAAATTTCACGGTGCCACCACTACGAGAACGTGCTTCAGATATTTTGGAGATTAGTAACTACTTCTTATATGAAAAATCCATTAAATATAATCGGCCTATTCAAGGAATTCCACCTGAAATTGCACAGATTCTTTTGCAGTATCAATGGCCAGGAAATGTTCGTGAACTAGGTAATGTTATAGAACGCCTCGTTGTTTTTTCTGATGAAGGGGCAATTCATATAGAAGATTTACCTGCAGATATTTTAGCAGCCGTTCCAAAAAGCGAAAAGCTTGACGTACGAAAGGATTTTCCACAAGGAACGGAACTAAGCAATCAACTCGAGCATTATGAACGTGAAATTATTTTAGAGCAGCTTGCTTTAGTAAACGGCAATAAAAAAATATGTGCCAAAAATTTAGGCATTACTCGGGCAACATTATACAATCGATTAAAAAAATTAAACATCGATGTCTAATTTTTAAAAATAAGTGTCAATATTTTTATACACTTTTCTTTCAATTTGCATCAAGCCATTAATGTACTTCTAAAAACACTTCATGGCACAGTTTTTGCAGTAACTACTATGTAAATAAAATTCCTTACTTAGGGGTGTAGTTATGCAAAATAAATCTATGATTGTATGTCGTTGTGAAGAAGTTAGCTACGATGAACTCGTAGAAGTAGCATCTGAAAATAATTGCTCTGCTCGTGAACTTAAGCTACGAACGCGGGCAGGTATGGGCTATTGTGGTGGTCGTACTTGTCGTACAATGGTCGACCAAATCGCACACAAACATCACCCACGACCAAACTGCGAAATTTCATTAAAATATCAGGCACCCATTCGTCCTGTGCGGTTTGCCGACCTAGGGGAGGTTAAATAATGACTGAACGTATTTTGACCCACCCTGTTTTAGGAGTTTTACCTTCAAAGGAAAAAGTGTCTTTCACTTTTGATGACCAAGAATATGAGGGATACAAAGGTGAACCCTTAGCAGCTGCCCTACTTGCAAATGGTATTCGCACCTTACGTGTCCACGAAGAAACAGGTCACCCCCGTGGCATCTACTGTAATATTGGCCACTGCTTTGAATGTCGCGTCAATGTTAACGGCTTAGAAGGAGAACGCGCATGTATAACACCTGTCTCTGATGGCATGGTTGTGAAAAGTGGTAAGACACTTCCTACGTCGGTCCGTGACTGGAGGGAAAACAATGGAAAATAAAGTGATTATTATTGGTGCTGGTCCTGCTGGGCTATCTGCCGCTATTACATTAGCAGAAAAAAATATAGCTGTTCTTGTCATTGATGAATACTTATATGCAGGAGGACGCTTACTTGGACAATTATATGAAGAAAGCCCAGGGAGATGGTGGAATGGCATTGTAGAATCCGAGCGTTTATTGGAACGTGCAAAAGCTCTCAATGTCGAACTTTTACTACAAACGAGCGTTTCAGATTTAGAAAAAATTGAGCAAGAGTGGATCGTCCATACAAATAAAGGTGTATTTCGTACAAGGCAGCTTCTGTTAGCTACAGGTGCCGCTGAATCTCCATTCCCAATTCCAGGATGGACACTTCCTGGCGTAATGTCTGTAGGAGCTGCACAAGTAATGACAAATGTACATCGTGTAAAGCCTGGCAAACGCGGGGTCATTATTGGCGTTAACGTACTTTCCTCAGCCATCACAATGGAATTACA
The DNA here is from genome assembly GCF_030209535.1 of Lysinibacillus sp. fls2-241-R2A-57. Lineage (NCBI taxonomy): Bacteria > Bacillati > Bacillota > Bacilli > Caryophanales > Bacillaceae > Lysinibacillus > Lysinibacillus sp. fls2-241-R2A-57. The sequence goes on along the minus strand of NZ_JARVRU010000170.1, from coordinate 2,886 downwards.
AATCGCAGGCGTTCAAGTAGCAGCTATCACATTACCCGCTACTAACTTATTAACAGAGGATAGCGGAAACCCTCTAGAGGTCATGAATTCACTACTACATGTATCTCATATGGCCCCCTCTCCCCTTGTTAAAATCGGCAGTAAGTTTATGAAAAACGAATTTATGAAAAAGTTAGGCATTACCTTCTATCCAAAAAACGGAGTAAAAATGTGGGATATTCCAATTATGTTACGAAAAGCAGTCGTTGAAATTGTTGGCAAAGATCAAGTAGAAGGTGTAGTTATTGCAACAGTAAATACTGACGGCTCCATCGTTCCTGGCAGTGAAAAACGCATTAAAGCAGATTTCGTTTGTATCGCCGGCGGATTATACCCTTTAGCAGAGCTTGCTTCTTTAGCAGGTTGTCCATTCCATTATATTGAACAATTAGGTGGATTCATCCCGTTACATAATGAGCAAATGGAAACCAACTTAGAGGGACTACATGTTGCAGGCAATATTACAGGTATTGAAGGAGCAAAAGTTGCGTTAGCACAAGGGAAAGTTGCTGCACTTACAATCGCACATAAATTAGACACTGGCACTACAAAGCAAGAAATTCAACGCGCTATTGAAGATGTCGAGACAACAAGAGCAAACGCACATATTCAATTCCATCCAGAAGTTTTAGCAGGTCGCCAACAATTGAAAAAAATTTGGATAGAGTCATATCCAAAAGTTACCAAATAAAACTGTCAGTATTTTAGACAAAACAAAAAAGTGTATAACATTTAAAAATTAGACTATTACCTTGTGTTACATTTACACGCTGCAAGCATTCGAGTCAGCGTAAACAATACTACAAACTGAAGAAAAAAAATCCTTTTCTCACACTACAGAGAAAAGGATTTTTATTTTTTATAGGGTTATTATACGCTCGTGAAAAACGCTCCCGAAGTGAAGTGTTCATTCAAGTACATATTTTGCTGAAGAGCCTTTTTTATGGCACAAAAAATGCATTAAGAATTATAAGGGAGGGAAATTTTGAAGGGGGGGTATTTTTTAACTATTATCTTTAACTCATAAATGTAAGCTTGTGTAATCTCTAACGACAGCTATGTAGTAAGGCGATATGTGGATTTTTCTTAGTAGGAAATGGAATTATACATTCTTAGGGAAAATGCTCAGAACGCAAGGCATTTATGAAAATGAAAAAGAATTCGTTGTTCGAGGGGGAAATGATGTGGAAGCAATCGTTAATACGTTAGTCGATTACATTTGGGGAAATGCACTCGTTTATTTAGCATTAGGTGTAGGTTTGTATTTCACTGTTCTGACTAGAGCTGTACAATTTCGTTATATTCCAGAGATGATACGATTGTTGCGTGAACGAAAAGAATCAAATGAAGGGATATCATCTTTCCAAGCTTTTTGTATGGCATTATCTGGACGTGTCGGGGTCGGTAATATCGCAGGGGTCGCTACTGCTATTGCAGCGGGTGGACCGGGTGCGGTTTTTTGGATGTGTGTCATGGCGTTCCTTGGAGGCGCAAGCGCTTTCATTGAATCCACACTAGCACAGGTTTATAAAGAAAAAGCAGATGATCAATATCGTGGTGGATCACCGTTTTATATTGAAAAAGGTTTAAAACTTAAAGGTTTCGCTATTTTTGTTGCACTTGTTATTTGTATTTCTTATGGTATTTTAGTACCCGGTATTCAAGCAAATACAATTGCCACTTCATTTAGTACAGCATTTAATATTCCTCCATATATAACGGGTATAGTGATTGTTGCCCTTTTAGGACTAATCATTTTTGGTGGTGTTAAACGTATTGCTCGTGTTGCCGATAAAATTGTGCCTATCATGGCGCTTGCCTACGTTCTTTTAACACTTATTATTTTAGGTGCTCATGCAAGTGAAATTCCTAATATGATTAAATTAATCTTTACAAGCGCATTTGGTACGCACGAAATATTTGGAGGTATAATTGGTACTGCCATCGCTTGGGGTGTAAGACGTTCAGTATTTTCAAATGTTGCTGGAGCTGGTGAAGCAACATTCAGTTCTGCAGCTGCTGAAGTATCCCATCCGGCTAAACAAGGATTAGTACAAGGTTTCTCGATTTACATTGATACTATTATCGTGTGTACAGCAACTGCTCTAATGATTTTAATTACAGGTACGTATAATGTGACACCTCCTGAAGCAACAACGCCCCTAGTTGAAAACATCCCTGGCGTTGTGGCAGGTACTGCTTATACACAAGCCGCAGTCTCTACTGTGTTTAATGATTTTGGTAGTGGTTTCGTGGCTATAGCCATTTTCCTTTTTGCCTTTACAACTTTAATGGCTTACTACTATATCGCAGAAACGACTATCGTATATTTAGATAAAAAACTGCAATACCCAGTATTAAAATTAGTTTTAAAATTGGTCTTCTTAATTGTAGTTTATATTGGAAGTGTCCAATCTGTTAGTTTGATGTGGGGTCTTGGAGATATTGGATTCGGCAGTATGAGTTATTTGAACTTTATTGCCATTGTCTTATTAACAAAACCAGCTTTGAAAGTTTTGCGTGATTACGACCGGCAAAAGAAAGCCGGGCTCGATCCGATTTTTGATCCACGAGAAGTAGGTATTGAAAACGCTGATTTCTGGATTGAGTACAGTAACAAACATAAACATAATAAATAGAAAAAGAGCAACTACAACATTTTGAATAGTTTGTAGTTGCTCTTTTTATTGCTTTATCACTAATTCCAGAACAAATGCGCTAATGTGCTTGTTTACATCTGGCAAGTTTCTTTAACGATAAAAAAACAGCCAGCACACGGCTGACTGTCATCTTGCCTAGCGACGTCCTACTCTCACAGGGGGAAGCCCCCAACTACCATCGGCGCTA
>NZ_JARVRU010000079.1:0-22540 GCF_030209535.1 Lysinibacillus sp. fls2-241-R2A-57 | reverse complement strand
TCTTCGGGGTTCGGGACTTGCACCCTATAGTTCATACGCATGCCGGGCGCACATATAAAAGCATCTGGAACAAAATCGCTCCAGATGCCTCGTAAAGTTCCTTGAAAAGGAACTTATCATTATTTCATTTTAATTTCTGCTAATGCATTTAAGAATTTATCGTTTAGTACTTTAATGTAAGTACCTTTCATACCTAAAGAGCGTGATTCGATTACACCTGCAGATTCTAGTTTACGTAATGCATTTACGATTACTGAACGTGTAATACCTACTCGGTCTGCAATTTTTGAAGCAACAAGTAAGCCTTCATGTCCATCAAGTTCTTCAAAAATATGTTCAATAGCCTCTAACTCACTATATGAAAGAGAATTAATCGCCATTTGTACAACTGCTTTACTACGAGCTTCCTCTTCGATTTCCTCAGATTTCTCACGTAAAATTTCCATACCAACTACTGTTGCACCATACTCAGCTAAAATTAAATCATCATCCTCAAATTGTGCAGATAAACGAGCAAGAATTAATGTACCAAGACGCTCACCACCACCAACAATCGGTACGATCGTTGTTAAAGCACTTTGGAACAAATCTTTGTTTTCAACTGGGAAAGCAGTGTGTTCGTCGTTAATATCCAGATTTGAAGATGTTTCAGAAATTGTAAACAAGCTATGTGTGTATTCTTCTGGGAATTGGCGTTCTTCGAACATCTTTTTCATACGTTCATTTTCAATTTGTTGATGAATTGAAATTCCTAAAAGTTTCCCTTTACGGCTTACAATATAAACATTACTGTCTATAATGTCTCCTAATGTATCCGCCATTTCTTTAAAGTTTACTGGTTTACCAGCAGATGCTTGGAGCATCGAGTTAATTTTACGCGTTTTTTCTAATAAATTCATTATTTGTTCCTCCTATAAATAAACCGAAGAGTATTTACTTAATATTCTAAAGGTTTTTACAACTAAATGATACTATTTTGCCTTATATTACAATATAAACTGTGACAAATCTTTGTTTTTTACTATACCTGCAAGTTTTTGATCTACATATGCAGCTGTGATTGGAATATTTGCAGGCGCAATTTCAGCAGCTTCAAATGATAATTCTTCTAATAAGCGTTCTAAAATTGTGTGCAAACGTCGAGCTCCAATATTATCAGTCTCCTGATTGACCTCAGTTGCAATTTCTGCAATTCGTTCAATTGCATCTTCAGTAAAGTTTATTTCTACGCCTTCAGTTTCTAATAATGCCTTGTATTGCAAAATAAGTGATTGATCTGGCTCTTGCAAAATACGTACAAAATCTTGTTTCGTTAATTTTTCAAGCTCCACTCGAATCGGGAATCGACCTTGCAATTCAGGAATTAAATCTGATGGCTTCGACATATGAAACGCTCCTGCAGCAACGAAAAGCATAAAGTCCGTTTTTACAGCACCGTACTTCGTCGTTACAGTAGAGCCTTCAACGATTGGCAGAATATCACGTTGTACACCTTCACGTGATACATTCGCAGAAGAGTTACCTTCCTTACTAGCAATTTTATCAATTTCATCAATAAATATAATGCCCGACTGTTCAGCTCTTGAAATGGCTTCTTGTGCAACCTCGTCTGCATCTATTAGCTTATTTGCTTCCTCGAAAGTTAAAATACGTCGTGCATCTTTAACTTGCACACGGCGTTTCTTCTGCTTTTTAGGCATTAAACTAGATAGCATATCCTGCATGCCACCATTTGCAGACATATCCATGCCCGTTCCTTGTAACGCATCAAAAATAGATGGATTTTGTTCCGTCACTTCAACTGTAACCCATTCATTTTCTAATTTACCGTTCCGTAAATCAAGAGCGATTTGTGCACGTTTGGAACGCACCTCTGTCTCCTCAGATGAAGTATCGTCATTTGTTTGCTGATCTTTACCACCAAACAACATTTCAAACGGATTTTGCATAGACTGTTTTTTTCGTAAGGAAGGAACCAATAGCTTAACTATTGCTTCGTTGGCTAATTCTTCCGCTTGTTCCTTTACAGACTCCATCATTTCTTCTTTTACAAGACGATGTGAAGCTTCTACTACATCACGTACCATCGACTCAACATCGCGTCCGACATACCCTACTTCTGTAAACTTTGTTGCTTCCACTTTCACAAATGGCGCACTCGTTAACTTCGCAATTCTTCTAGCAATTTCTGTTTTTCCGACACCTGTAGGTCCAATCATTAAAATATTTTTCGGAATTACTTCTGCCTTCATTTCATCACTTAGCAGCGAGCGACGATAACGATTACGTAATGCAATAGCTACAGCTCGCTTTGCCTCGTTTTGTCCAACGATATAACGATCCAAATGCTCAGTAATTTGTCTTGGCGTTAAATTATTTTTTGTCATTAGTTAAGCGCCTCCACGATAATATTATGATTTGTAAATACACAAATCTCGGCAGCAGTTTCTAATGCCGCCTCTGCAATTTCGCGAGCAGACATTGTATCACCCGCATATTTTTTTAGAGCACGACCTGCCGATAATGCATAGTTACCCCCAGAACCAATTGCCAAAACTCCATCATCCGGTTCAATTACTTCTCCCGTACCCGAAACAAGAAGTAGCGTAGTTTTATCCATTACAAGTAGCATAGCCTCTAATTGACGTAGCATTTTATCACCGCGCCATTGCTTGGCAACTTCTACTGCTGCACGTTGTAAGTTACCATTGTATTCATTTAACTTTCCTTCAAACATTTCAAAAAGCGTAAAAGCATCTGCAACCGATCCTGCAAATCCAGCAAGGACCTGCCCATTAAACAGACGTCTGACCTTCCTTGCTGTACCTTTCATCACAACCGCATTCCCTAGGGTCACTTGGCCATCACCAGCCATAGCGCAACTTCCATTATGATGAACTGCAAATATCGTTGTCGCATGAATTTGTCCCATTTGCCTTCCTCCTTAGCTCTATTATGCCCTTGGATGAGCATTCATATATGTTTGACGAAGATGCTCTTTTGTTACATGTGTGTAAACTTGTGTAGAAGATAAATGTGCGTGGCCTAATAACTCCTGTACCGTTCGTAAATCTGCGCCATTATTCAATAAATGTGTGGCAAAAGTATGACGAAGCATATGTGGATATATTTTCGTATGAAGTGAGGCCTTGTCAATCATTTCTGTTAAAATATGACGTACACCTCGCGGAGTAAGTTCCCCACCACGCATGTTGACAAACAATTGCTGATGACTTGTTTTTTTCATCAATCGCGGACGAGCTTGCTCTATGTAATCCTGCATGGCTAAACTCGCAAATTGACCGAATGGAATAATACGTTCTTTTCGCCCTTTCCCCATTACCCTAATAATTGAGTAATGGAAATCTACGTCTTCTACTTGGATGGAGGTAAGCTCACTTACACGAATACCTGTCGCATATAACAGCTCTAATATAGCCGTATTTCTTAATGATTTCAAATCATCGCCAGCATTCGCATCAAATAGCTGCTTCAATTCTTCTTCGTAGAAAAAACTAGGTAAGCGTGATTCTTTTTTTGGATGATATAGTGATCGAAATGCTCCATCATCTAATCCGTACTGTCTATTTAGAAAGCGAAAAAAGGAGCGTATTGAGGAAATTTTTCTTGAAACAGATGACCTTGCTCTTTTTTCATCGTACAACTTTGTTACATAGAGACGTGCATGTATATATTCAACACTAGCTAAATCATCTACGTCCTCCGCCTGTAAAAACGCTAAAAAATCTAGTAGATCTGATTCATATTCTCGCACTGTATGAACAGAGAAGTTCTTTTCAACCTGAATGTAAAGCATGAATTGTTCAAGTGCATCTTGGGACGAAACTAACATGAAAGATTCACCACCAACGAATTATTGATAACCTTCTCAAATTACTGCACATTACCATAATGTGGGGTTGATTTTCATTTCGACTGAGCGCTTTCCTTGGAGCGTCCAATGAGCCGTAAGGAGTCGCCTATCGGAACAAAGATCAACTTAAATACATAGCATACGTTTTTTAACAAATGTCACCCCAACGTTTGGTGATGAACTCATATTACTAGCACTCGCCATTAAAAAGATGTACTAGTCTGTTTATCCACTTTTTTTGGGGTTTCGTTAATGAACATAAACATACATATTGACACTATACCTATCTTCAGCATATAGCAAGTAAAAATGGTTATATTTTGAGAAAATCTCCATACAAAATAATAAAACACGTGTAAATCAGCATTTTGTCTACAAAAAAAGAAAAAGCCTCTAAGAGTATATCAACTTTTAGAGGCTTTTTGCAATTAAATTGTTTGTGAATTCACAAAATTATGAATTGCGTTTATTGCTCGTGTAGCATGCATCTCTGCACGCTCTGGTTTTGAACGACGCCCCGGTGGTAGTTCAGGGAAAATTCCGAAGTTGACATTCATTGGTTGGAAGTTTTTCGATTGTGCTTCTGTTATATAACGCGCCATACTTCCTAACGCCGTTTCGAACGGGAAGATAATCGGTTCTTGTCCTAGTACTAATCGGGCTGCATTAATACCAGCAATTAATCCACTACCAGCGGATTCAACATATCCTTCGACGCCTGTCATTTGACCAGCAAAGAAAATATTTTTTTGCTCGCGAAGCTGATAAGTTTTCTCTAGAACTTTCGGTGAATTAATAAACGTATTTCTATGCATTACTCCATAACGAACGATTTCAACATTCTCTAACCCTGGAATTAGTTGCAATACTTCTTTCTGTGGCCCCCACTTCAGATGTGTTTGGAAGCCAACAATATTGTAAAGAGTTCCCGCTGCATCATCTTGACGTAATTGAACAACAGCATAAGGGCGTTTTCCTGTTTTTGGATCTTCCAAACCTACTGGCTTCATCGGTCCAAATAACATTGTTTTCTCACCGCGAGCAGCCATTACTTCGATAGGCATACATCCTTCAAAGTAAATTTCTTTTTCAAATTCTTTTAATGGCACAACCTCTGCCTCGATTAACGCTTGACGGAAACGATCAAATTCTTCCTTTGTCATAGGACAGTTTAAATAAGCTGCTTCCCCTTTATCGTAACGAGATTTTAAATAAACCTTGTCCATATCAATGCTATCTTTTTCGATAATAGGTGCTGCTGCATCATAGAAATACAGATAATCTAAACCCGTTAAGCCTTGAATTTTTTCAGCTAAAGCTTTCGATGTTAGAGGTCCTGTAGCAATAACAGTAATACCTTCTGGAATTTCAATGACTTCTTCATGAATGACTTCCACAAGTGGATGATTTTTCACTGCTTCAGTCACATATCCTGCAAATTCATGACGATCTACCGCCAAAGCACCACCTGCCGGTACTGAACACGCATCTGCCGCTTTCATAATAACAGAATCTAAAGTGCGCATTTCTTCTTTAATCACACCGACGGCATTTGTTAATCCATTTGCACGTAGTGAGTTCGAACAAACAAGCTCCGCAAATTTATCAGTATGGTGAGCTGGTGTTTGCTTTACTGGGCGCATTTCATAAAGTTTAACTTTCACACCACGTTTGGCGATTTGCCAAGCCGCTTCACTGCCAGCAAGACCTGCGCCTATTACATTTACTACTTGTTCAGTCATGTTCTTACCATCTTTCTATCATTGAGTAGGTGCTTCTTCATAGTCGCATTTCGTACACTGAATTTGCACACCTTTTTTTATTTTTTTCTCTACTAATAATGCACTACATTTCGGACATGGTCTACTAATTGGCTTGTCCCATGAGACAAATTCACATTCAGGATACTGATTACAGCCATAGAATAAACGCTTTGTTTTACTTTTACGCTCTACTATCTCGCCTGTATCGCAAGAAGGGCATTTTACACCAATCGGCTTCATGATCGCTTTCGTATTGCGGCAATCTGGGAAGTTTGAGCAAGCCATAAATTTCCCATATCGTCCAAGCTTATAGACCATCGGAGATCCACATAGCTCACAATCCTCACCAGCCGGTTCATCTTTAATTACAACCTTTTCCATAGCCTCATCCGCGTGTTTTACATGGACCTCAAAGTCCTTATAAAACTCGTGTACAACTTTTTTCCATTGACGGCCACCTTCTTCAATATCATCTAAATCTTGTTCCATTTGTGCTGTGAATTCGATATTTATGATATCAGGGAAAAATTCTAGTACGAGTTGGTGTACGATTTCACCCAGCTCTGTTGGCATAAATCGTTTTGCATCTAACACGACATAGCCTCTGCGCTGAATTGTATCGAGGGTCGGTGCATACGTGGATGGGCGCCCTATACCTAGCTCTTCCATTGTTTTCACAAGACGCGCCTCGGAATAACGTGGTGGTGGCTGTGTAAAATGTTGCTTAGGCTCGATTTCAAGGGATTTTACCTGATCGCCAACTGCCATCTCTGGTAGAAGCTTTGTTGTTTCTTCCGTTTGATCATCGGTACCCTCAATATATAGCTTCATAAAGCCTGCAAATTTAACTTGCGAGCCGTTTGCACGGAATAAAACATCACCATTTTGCAGATCTACAGCAACAGTATCAAGTACTGCTGGTGCCATCTGACTTGCGATAAAGCGCTCCCATATTAAACGATATAAACGCAATTGATCACGACTCAGTACCGCTTTTAATTCCTCTGGAGTTCGCATCGTGCTAGTTGGACGAATGGCCTCGTGGGCATCTTGTGCATTTGATGCTTTTTTAGTCTGCTTCGTCTCCGTGGAGATGTATTCTTTTCCGTATTTAGATTCAATGTATGCGATTGCCTCTGTTTTTGCTGTATCAGAAATACGCGTTGAATCAGTACGCATATAAGTGATCAAACCGACTGTACCCTCTTTTTTACCAATATCAATACCTTCATATAATTGTTGAGCAAGCATCATCGTTTTCTTAGCACGGAAATTTAATTTACGTGCAGCCTCTTGCTGTAAAGAAGATGTTGTAAACGCAGGTGCTGCATTTCGTTTACGCTCTTTTTTAGATACATTTACAACATCAAAGTTTGTACCTTTAACATTTTTTAATATAGATTTTACTTGGTCTTCATTTGTTAATTTAATTTTATCTTTACCATTGCCATAGTAAAGCGCATCGAACGTTTTTTTGCCTTTTTCAAAGGAGCCTTCAATTGTCCAATATTCTTCTGGCTGGAAGTTTTTGATTTCATTTTCACGATCAATAATCATGCGCAGTGCTACAGATTGTACCCGACCTGCTGATAATCCCTTTTTAACTTTCTTCCACAAAATTGGGCTAATGTTATAACCAACAAGTCTATCTAATATACGCCTTGTTTGCTGTGCATCTACTAAATCCATGTTAATAGGACGTGGATTTTTAAAGGATTCTACTATCGCATCTTTTGTAATTTCATTAAAAACGACACGACAATCTGAATGAATATCAATATTTAACGCAGTCGCAAGGTGCCAAGCAATCGCTTCTCCCTCGCGGTCTGGATCGGCCGCTAGATAGACTTTCTTCACTTTTTTAGCCGCAGACTTTAAGTCCTGTAAAACAGGTCCTTTACCGCGAATAGTAATATATTTAGGTTCGTAATTATCTTCAGTATTAACGCCCATTTGGCTACGTGGTAGGTCACGAACATGCCCGATTGACGCTTTCACTTTGTATTTCTTCCCTAAATAACGTTCAATTGTTTTTGCTTTTGCTGGTGATTCTACAATCACTAAATAATCCGCCATCTATGTCTCCCCCTTAGCGAGGTCTATTGCTAATTTTTTTAAGTTACCTGTTGCAAAATGTATAACAGATTTTAAGATAATGCAACTTTTTTTCAATATTTGTTAGAAAAGAGAGCAAGTGTTTCAACGATATCGTGACCATTGCACACTGGAATAGCCCCTTCTAATAGTAATTTATTTGTGCCTTTTGATTGCTCTGCATTAATTGGTCCTGGTACAACAAATACTTCTTTACCTTGCTCTAATGCGTATTCTGTAGTAATTAGCGTCCCACTTCTTAATGCAGCTTCTGTGACAACTAACGCTTTAGATAGTCCACTAATTATTCTATTACGCATTGGAAAATGCCATTTCTCAGGCTTCATATATGGAGGATACTCTGTAATAAGTAACTGATGCTCCGCCATATGGTCAGCGAGACCCTGGTTTTCCTTTGGATAAATATAATTAAAACCGTGACCAAGCACTGCAATCGTGGAACCACCAAATTTTATAGTTGTCTCATGAGCTATTGTATCCGCCCCTCTTGCAAGCCCGCTCACAACAGTATATCCATGTTCAACAAGAGGTGGAACAATTAGATCCATCGCAATCTTTGTGTAAGCTGTAGCCTTTCGAGAACCTATAATGGCTACTTGTTTTTCTTTCGTTAATAGAGAATACTGACCTTTCACATACAATACAGTAGGTGGACTGGATATTTCAAATAATTGCGCCGGGTAAAAGGGATGATGAAAAGGGATGGGGAAAATATGAGCCCGTTCATAGGCATCTTCAAACGACAATGTCATACTTTGTCGAAAACTCCGAGAAATTTGCAAGGCTTTTTGCGATGATATTTGCAGTGCTTTTGCAATCTCATTGGGAGGCGCTTCTTCAAAATAACTTAATATATCCACCGGGGACAATAATTGTTGAAGTTTTTGAAGTGGTAATGGGTATACATAATGTAATGCTAGTAATCTCTGTGTATCGACTGAAAAAATCATTTAAAAACCTCCTTTTAATAGAAGAAATTAAATGACCGCATGTTTAATCTTCACCACAACATAAATGTGACACAGCTTTGGTTAAGGGAAGGTCCTTTTAAACTGAGTAAGTAGGAAGTTAGAAATTGTATCGTTTAAACACAATTTCATTAGAACCATGTTAAGCAGTGTCTAAATAAGGAAAAAGAAAAGATGTAGCCACAATGTGCTACATCTTCCATTTTAATGGGTTTTACACTTTTCGTATAGCCCTTTTTCTTTAATTACTTTAATAAGCGTTTCACCAATGACAGATGGCGTTTCCGCTACTTCAATACCAGCAGCATTCATTGCCTTAATTTTTTCTGCCGCTGTTCCTTTACCACCAGAAATAATAGCGCCAGCATGACCCATACGTTTACCTGGAGGCGCTGTTTGTCCACCGATAAAGCCAACGACAGGTTTCGTCATATTCGCTTTAATCCACTCAGCGGCTTCTTCTTCAGCTGTACCCCCAATTTCCCCAATCATCACAACTGCATATGTTTCAGGGTCATTGTTAAATGCTTCTAAAACATCAATAAAGTTTGTACCATTTACAGGGTCTCCACCGATACCTACAGCTGTAGTTTGACCAATACCAGCTTGTGTTAATTGATGTACCGCTTCATATGTTAACGTACCAGAACGGGAAACAACTCCTACATGCCCTTTCGTATGGATATAGCCAGGCATAATACCAATCTTACATTCATCTGCCGTAATAACACCTGGGCAGTTTGGACCTACTAGGCGTGTCTTTTTACCTTCCATATAACGTTTAACCTTAACCATATCAAGGACAGGAATATGCTCAGTAATACAGATTGTTAATTCTAATTCAGCATCAACAGCCTCTAAAATAGCATCTGCCGCAAATGGCGCAGGTACATAAATAACTGAAGTTGTCGCACCTGTTGCAGCTACCGCTTCTGCTACAGTATTGAACACAGGGACTCCCTCGATTTCAAGACCACCCTTACCTGGTGTTACACCTGCTACAATTTTAGTACCATACTCAAGCATTTGCTTCGTATGGAAAAGCGCTGTTTCGCCCGTAATCCCTTGTACAATTACCTTCGTATCTTTATTAATAAATACAGCCATTGTTCTCCCCGCCTTCCTTAGCCTACTAGTCCCACAATTTTTTGTGCACCGTCAGCCATTGAATCCGCTGCAACGATGTTCAAACCAGATGCATTTAAAATTTCTTTTCCAAGTTCTACATTTGTACCTTCTAAACGTACAACTAACGGCACAGCTAAGCCAATTTCTTTGGCAGCCGTTACAACACCCTCAGCGATAATGTTACATTTCATAATTCCGCCAAAAATGTTAACGAAAATGCCTTTTACATGTGGATCGGAAAGGATAATTTTGAAAGCTTCTGTTACTTTTTCAGCCGTTGCACCGCCACCTACATCTAGGAAGTTAGCGGGGCTTCCGCCATAATAGCTAATTGTGTCCATTGTAGCCATAGCAAGACCAGCTCCATTCACCATACAGCCAATGTTGCCATCTAATGAAATATAGCTTAAATCGTATTTTGATGCTTCAATTTCCTTTGCATCCTCTTCATCAAAATCACGTAATTCGACAATATCTTTATGACGATATAACGCATTCGCATCGAAATTAAATTTAGCATCTAATGCTACAACTTCGCCTTGTCCAGTTACAACAAGTGGATTAATTTCTACAATCGAAGCATCTTTGTCGATAAACGCTTGATACAAGCCTAACATTAATTTAACAGCTTTCCCCACAAGGTTTGCTGGAATATTCATATTAAACGCCATACGACGTGCCTGGAAGCTTGTTAACCCAACTACTGGATCTACAACTTCTTTGAAGATTTTTTCTGGATGCGCTTCCGCTACTTCTTCAATATCCATGCCGCCCTCTTCAGATCCCATTATTGTTACACGGGATGTTGCGCGGTCTAATACTAAACTTAAATAGTACTCTTTTTGAATATCAGAACCCTCTTCAATATATAAGCGTTTTACTTCTTTTCCTTCAGGACCTGTTTGATGAGTCACTAAAATCTTCCCTAATAATTCCTTTGCGTAAGTACGCACTTCGTCAAGGTTTTTAGCGATTTTTACACCACCTGCTTTACCGCGTCCACCTGCATGAATTTGCGCCTTGACTACTGTCACATTAGAGCCAAGTTCCTTCGCTACTTTCACTGCTTCATCAGGGGAAAAAGCAACTTTTCCATTTGGTACAGCTACACCATACTTTCTAAGAATCTCTTTCCCTTGATATTCATGGATATTCATAATACATCCTCCCATCAAACATTTGCATAAAATTGTTTTACTAACATAATCTATTCTAACTAAAGATTCTGATAAAGTCTACACTTTGTCTTTTGTTCGTTTTTTATCTTTTAATATTACGCATTCTTCTACTTTGTGTACTAAAACAGATTTTTGCGAAAATTAGAATTGTCTATCTTTTCTATATTTTTGCGCATGTTGTTGATCTAACCGATAAATAAATGCAAAAACCTCAGCGACAGCTTGGTACAATTCTTCAGGTATCGACTCATTTAAATCTAATTGTCCAAGTAATTGAACAAGGTTAGGATCCTCATAAATCGGCACATTATACTCATTTGCACGCGTTAAAATATTTTCTGCTATTTTTCCTTTTCCTTTCGCTACCACCGTTGGACTATCAAAGCGCCCCAGTTTATACGTGAGAGCGATCGCCTCTTTTCGAGTAAATTTTTCTTCACTCATACGCGGAAATCCACCTTACTATGTTCCTCCTGCTGTCCTACTACAGAGGTAGTTTTTTCAGGTTGGGCTTTTTCAAATTGTTTAATAAAAACACCTGAAAGTTGGTACTCTTTTTCAGCTAGGCCTATTTTTAAAGCTGCTTTTAGTGGTTCTGTAAGTGGAACAATATCATTATTTTCATTAAATACCGTCACAGTAACGACACGATTTTGAACCTGCATATCAATAACGGTCTCTTTCATTGATTCCATTTGTAAATAAAATAATATACGTGCATAATTGGCATCAATTTTACCATCATCCTTCATGCGTCCATTCCACTGTAATGTTGCATCCATTTTCTTGCCGAAGAAGTCTAATGGTACTTGCATAATAAGCTGATGCTGATGACCATTCTCACCTGATGCTAGCTGCATACCGTTCATACGTGCCATTAACATTTCTGCTGCTTCCTTCAGCTGTGGAGTAGTATGTGTCTCCTGCAATAATGTATGAAGCTGAGGTTTTAATTGATGTGCAATCTCCTGTAAATCAGCTGATTTATTACTAAGTGTCGCCTCATAGCTAAGTCCTAGATTTTTTAATACCGTTTTAAGTGCATGTTCCATTGCTTTACTATCCATAGAATTTTGCACATGGGCATCTGCTTGTGTAACAATCTGCTGAATCATTGATTGCGAGGATTCAACACTATTTTTCATAAGATTTCGCATGAATGCGTCGTTTTGTAGTGGCGTAGTTGCTTCATGCTTTAAAAGTGATAATAAATGGTCTTTCACTGAAAGAGCATTGGCGTCTTGTGTAAATAAACGCTCCGAAGAATTTTCAGCAAACGCTTTTATTAGTTGTTCTTGCATCTGTTTTGCAAAAATCTCTAGCGTTTGTTTATTTGCTGGAAGCTGATTTAATCTATCGATAAGTTGATTAATTTGCTGCTTTTGTTCATTCGTTAACAAGCTTTGATTCGCTGTCCATAATTTAAGTTGGTCGACAAGCTGAGTTGTTTTGTCAGGTTGTGCCGTTAGAATCGTTTGAATAACTTGTCCAGCTTGTTGAAGCTGATTTGGCTGAACAGACTTTAGATCGCTGAGACTTGACCAGTTTTGCAAGGTTGCCTGCTGAGGTAATATTCCCGCCTCCTTTAACATATTCATAGCTTGAATCTTATCACTCATAGAAGCCGCGTTATTCGTTAATATTTGTATGGACTTAGCAAGCACTAAACTACCTGTTTCTACCTCAAAAGGCTTTGCAATTGCCTGCACCTGTTGCAGTAGATTTTGCTTAAGGTTTTCCAGTAAAGCTGTATCTTTAGCTAAAAGCTGCGTAAAGTTTTCCATTACCGAAATCATACCAGTAGTTTTTTGCCCACTAATAAGAGCTTGGAAAACGTCATTTGTCATTGGCATTTTAAGCTCCACCATTTTTTGAATAGCTTGTAAGGCATCTAGTTTAGTAATGCCCTCTGGTAATGCTTTTATCCACATTTCTGCCTGCATCAGCTGCTCCTTAGAAATCGGTAGCTGTGCTTTCATAAAATGGGATAGAAGCTGTTGCATTTCAGCTGACTTAGGTAAATTCATCGATTCAAGTAACTGATTGATTTGTTGACTTTGGGAAGCTGTTTGCCCCATAGGACCCGTAACAACTTTTAGTTCAGTTTGCGGGTTTATACCCGTTACTTGAAAGAAATGGGCATCTCCTGCTTTTAGTGGAACTTCGAGTTTAGCAATAAATTTCTGTTGGCCAACTTGTATCTCAGCCATTTGATCTGGATATAATTGTTTAATCGTACCATGAAATACTTGCCCTTGTTTTAAAGCAAGTGGCTGATTAGCTGAGGTTACAGCAGCTTGTTGCATTTGAATCGGATTAAAAGATGTGGCTGTCATATATGTACTCCTTTCATCAATTACTCCTTGGTGTAATTGGCTTCTATTTTTATTTGGCTCAGTATCATAGCGTAGGGTTGTTTTCCGCTCCGACTGGGTGCTTTGTTGCTGACGCTTCGCTTTCGCACAGAGCAAAGCTTTCTGGGGGCGTCCTGTCTCCGTTCCAATCAACTTATCCATACGATATACGTTATAGTAAATATTCTTCCTAACTTTTGGTGGCTATTATGTTTTCAAAATACCTTAAAGCATTGACTTTATTGGCTCAAACGATTTACGATGATGGATGGTTGGACCGAAATCTTCAAGTGCTTTTAAATGTTGCTTTGTACCATATCCTGCATGCTGAGCAAAACCATACATAGGAAATTCTTTGTCCAATTGATCCATATAATCATCTCGTGCCGTTTTTGCTAATATCGATGCAGCTGCAATAGCTAAGCTTTTTGCATCCCCTTTAATTATTGAATCCTGTGGAATAGAGATTGGCAGTGTCATAGCATCAACTAGCACATAATTAGGCTTAATAGATAACGATTCTACACTCGTCTTCATCGATTGCTTTGTAGCTTCGTAAATATTTAATTCATCAATTTGTTGTGCTGCTTGGAAATGGATAAAATAACTTACTGCATGTTCTTTTATTAAAGTAGCATAGGCATTGCGTTTATCCTTTGATAATTGCTTTGAATCATTTAATCCGACTAGAGCCTCGCAGTTTGCTGGTAAAATAACAGCAGCTGTTACTACTGGTCCTGCTAATGGTCCTCGCCCTGCTTCATCTACACCCGCAATTAAAGCACTTATTCCACCGTAGCTTTGATCGAAATCGACTTTTTCTTGATGTTCTTGTAGTAACTGTTGTTTTTTATCTTGACGCTTTTTCCAGCTTAACCAAGCCTTTTGCACACCGGCACGTTCGTCAGTCTCTACTCCCGTCATCCAATCCTGCCATTCCTCCGCTTCTTTTAACGCTACTGTAATCTCTTTAATCGTTTTCATCTATTTACTCCCTTTTTTGGTTCTACATCAACAGTTCAAAACTATTTTGAGCTGACTGTTATCGAGTATTCTACTAACATCAGTCATGTTTTCACTAGAAGGTAGTGGATTCTCTAAAAATACGGATCATCACCATAACGTGTGGTTGATTTTCGTTCAGGCTGGGCGCTTTTCTCGGGGCGTCCGATGAACCGCAAGGAGTCGCCCTGCCAGAACGAAGGTCAAACTAATATATAGCATACGTTTTAACAAATGACATCCACAACTTTTAGTGAAAAACCCAAAATATGTATTCGTTTTTTCTATATCAAAAAATAATATAATTTCTTTTTCTCGCTCTATATCCTATATCGGCAAAAAGAAGTATTCCTAAAAGAAAAACTGTCACGCTCACGATTTATGACGTGAGTATGACAGTTTTCTTTATTGCTGTTCTGTTTCTTTTTCAAGTTGTTCGTCAACAAAATCAAATGTTAGTTTGCCTAATTGTAACCCACGAATATCTCGAACGATTAATTGAGCTACTTGATCATAATCGATTTCTCCTCCAGGACCGTAAACACGACGAAGTTTACCGATATGGTCGAAAGTCTCAACTAAATCTTCATGTACAAACTGGAAGCCATAGCGTTCTTCCATTCGTGCTGGATAATGAATGGATAAAAAGCGTAGACCATATACCGCTAAATCCTCCATATTCGTTATCGTATCCTTTATAGCACCTGTTAAGGCTAATTTATAGCCTACTTCTTGATCTTCAAACTTCGGCCATAAAATACCTGGTGTATCGAGTAATTCAAGCTCCTTACCAACCTTTATCCATTGCTGTGCCTTAGTTACCCCTGGCGTATTACCTGTTTTTGCGATATTTTTCTTCGCTAAGCGATTAATAAGCGTCGATTTCCCTACGTTCGGAATCCCAACAATCATTGCGCGAATGGCCCTTGGCTTCATCCCACGTGATTTCATGCGTTCAAATTTTTCTTTCAAAATTTCTTGAGCAGCCTTAGTCACTTGCTGTAATCCTTTACCTTCAAGAGAATTGATTGCTACGGCCTTATGACCACGTTGTGCAAAATACTCTACCCACTTACGTGTTTCATGCTCATCTGCCATATCTGATTTATTTAAGATAAGGAGACGCGGTTTTTGATTAATCACTTCGTCTATCATCGGATTTCGGGAAGATAGAGGTAAACGTGCATCTATTAATTCAAATATAATATCAACGAGCTTTAATTTTTCTGTTACTTCTCTGCGGGCCTTTGCCATATGCCCTGGAAACCATTGTATAGTCATATCTATACCTCCTAAACTAAAAGAAAAAGGGAGTTTTAACTTCTTTCAGCAGGTGTCCAAAAGCCTGCTGAAAAAAGTTAAAGCCTCCGGCGGATGTCATGGAATCGGAAAGGAGTTCTTTGTGCAAGCACAAAGCCGTTCCAGACGAATTATGCCAAGGCATAATTGATCTCTCCCTTTCAAGAATTACTTTACAATTTTAATATCACTAAACGGCCAGAAAATCAGACTTGTATTACCAATAATCTCTTTCTGATCGACGACTCCAATAATACGACTGTCCTTACTGTATCGACGATTATCTCCCATAACGAAAACACAGCCTTCTGGAATTACATTATCTTTTAGGTTTACATCAATGTCTTTTAACGTAAAATCCTCTGTTAAAGTACCTTCTGTAATTTTCGATTTGTAGTCATCTAAATAAGGCTCGTCTATCGGCTCACCGTTAATGTATAATTGATCATTTTTATATTCCAATGTCTCTCCTGGTAGCCCAATAACACGTTTAATATAGTTTTTCTGCTCCGGAGCATGGAATACAACTATATCAAAGCGTTTTGGTTCACCTATTTTATAACCAATCTTATTCACAATCATACGGTCGCCATTTTCAAGGGTTGGCATCATGGATTGGCCATCTACTGCAATGGGTGTAAATAAAAAGTAACGAATAATTGCTGCAATCGCAAATGCAATTAGAAGTGCCTTTGTCCATTCCCATAGTTCATTCTTTTCTTTCACTTGTTTTTCCATCGAGATTTGCCCCCTTGTCTATCCTCATTTTAGATGATAGTTATTTAAGTTGACAAGCAAAAAGAAAAGGGGCTTGTTGCACAAGCCCCTCACTTTTAAGTCATAATTATCGAATTTCTTTAATACGAGCAGCTTTACCACGTAGGTTACGTAGGTAGTAAAGTTTAGCACGACGTACTTTACCACGACGTACAACTTCTAAGTTAGCGATTTTTGGTGTGTGTACAGGGAATGTACGTTCAACACCTACACCATAAGAAATTTTACGAACTGTGAAAGTTTCGCTAATACCGCCACCACGACGTTTAATTACTACACCTTCGTATACTTGGACACGTTCACGTGTACCCTCTACTACTTTCACGTGTACCTTAACAGTATCACCAGGACGGAAAGATGGTAGATCAGTGCGAAGCTGAGCTTTAGTAATTTCTGTAATAATGTTTGACATTGTTTTCTCTCCTTAGACAGATGCTCTTGCACGCAATCTATGCCACAGCGGAACACCGTAATTCAGTACTTCACATAGAAGTACAGAATAGATGTTACCATAAATATAGATAGCAATCAAGCATCTTTATTGTTGTTTTTAAGTTTTTCTACATACAATTTTTGCTTATCTGTTAATGGATAATTCTCGAGTAAATCAGGACGACGCTCGAATGTTCTTTTCAGAGATTCTTCCGCACGCCATTGCTCAATTTTTGCATGATTGCCCGATAGTAAAACATCAGGTACTTTCATTCCGCGGAATTCAGCAGGTCGTGTATAATGTGGGTGCTCTAGAAGACCTGTAGAGAACGAATCTTGTATGTGGGAATCCTCTTGTCCTAAAACTCCCGGCAGAAGTCGTACAACGCTATCTATAACCGTCATAGCACCTAGCTCTCCACCAGTTAATACGAAGTCTCCAATTGAAATCTCGTCTGTGACAAGATGCTGACGAATGCGTTCATCATAGCCTTCGTAATGACCACATAAAAATACTAGTTCTTGTTCTTGCGCTAGCTCTTCTGCCTTTTTTTGAGTAAAGCGCTCACCTTGCGGACACATCAAAATGATACGAGGATTTTTCCCTGCCGTAATGGCCTCGACAGCGCTAAACATCGGCTCTGGTTTTAATACCATTCCCGCACCGCCGCCATACGGATAATCATCTACTTGATTATGCTTGTTACCCGAAAATCCACGTATATCAGTTACTTCTAGCTTTACAGCACCTTTTTCCTGCGCTTTCTTTAATATTGACGCACCAAAAACGCCTGTAAACATATCAGGAAATAAACTTAACACATGAATATTCATCATAGCAGACCTTCCATTACGTGTATCACAATTTTCTTCTCAGCAACATCAATTTCCTTGACGATGTCTTCGATATACGGGATGTAATGCTCTTTCTTAGCGCCCTTAACTACCCACACATCATTTGCCCCCGTTTGAAGAATGTCAGTCACTACTCCAATTATTTCGCCTTCTTCAGATACAACTGTACAGCCAATAATTTCATGGAAGAAAAATTCATTTTCCTCTAATAAATCATCTGTCATTTGATCTTTCGTAATTTTGAGCATTCCTTCTTTGAATGGCTCAACAAGGTTGATGTTATTCATTCCTTCAAAAGTTAATAAAATAAAGTTTTTATGACGACGCATGGATTCAATTGTTACCCATGTTGGCATTTTATCGTCTTTTTTAAACGCCGCAAGCTTATTTCCTACTGTGAAGCGCTCATCTTCAAAGTCTGTTGTTGATAACACACGCACCTCACCGCGAATACCGTGTGTATTGACAATACGACCTACATTAAACCATTCCATTCAAATCTCACCTCGTATCAATTTCGCCTTGACGTAATTGTTACAGATAAACAATGCGTCCCGATTTTGAATGTACTAGCACAAATCAAAATCCATGACATCCGTCAGAGGCTCTAGACCAACGTATGTTTTTCACCTTACCACCTTCAAAGATGGGTGTATTCTGTAACTGCCGTTTCACTTTCATTACAAAACATTTTTTTGCGACCGCTTCATTTTCGCACAGATCACAATTGCTAAACATGCCTATCCCCGTCAAGCTACTAGCTAGCCAGAACAAAAGTACCCTTCTCTCACTTTCACCTAAAGTAGCAGATTAACTATTGGCGGACGATGTTGTAGCTAAGAAGTTGACCAGCCTTCCTTAATGTCATTATGTTCAATTACCTCTCAATGTAATTATGATAATGAAAAAAGGAAGGAACCGGCAAGCTCCTTCCTTCTTAGTCCAGATTTTACGCTTCACCTCAAAGCCACTTCGAATTCCTAAGCGCATGTAAACATACCTATCAGGACTCTCCAGTGCTTGTTGCATGTAAAAGAGCGTGAAAATCTTTTC
Source organism: Lysinibacillus sp. fls2-241-R2A-57 (assembly GCF_030209535.1). NCBI lineage: Bacteria > Bacillati > Bacillota > Bacilli > Caryophanales > Bacillaceae > Lysinibacillus > Lysinibacillus sp. fls2-241-R2A-57. The sequence continues at coordinate 3,742 of NZ_JARVRU010000079.1, read as the reverse complement.
TATCAATCCAATATATCGACGTAGGTCTTTTTTTGATGGTGACTACCCGCCGCTGAATAAACAATTGTACGAATCGCTTTCGCTACTCGCCCTTGTTTGCCTATGACTTTCCCTCGATCCTCTGGATGAACAAAAAGTTTATAAACAATTCGATTTGCATTTTCATCCGTCTCTATACGAACTTCTTCTGGATAATCGACTAACGGTAAAACGATTGCTTCAATCAGCTGCTTCAAAAATGTCGCCCCCGATTATTTACTGAATTTTTGGTTATGGAATTTTTCCATGATACCTTGTTCTGAGAACAAGTTACGTACTGTATCTGATGGTTTTGCACCGTCAGATAACCATTTAAGAGCTTTCTCTTCATCAATGTTTACAGTAGCTGGTTGAGTAAGTGGGTTGTAAGTACCAACTGTTTCAATTGAACGACCGTCACGTGGTGAACGAGCGTCTGCAACTACGATACGATAGAAAGGAGATTTTTTAGCTCCCATACGTTTTAAGCGAATTTTAACTGCCATTTTAATAGCACCTCCGAATAAGTTTCACACAAGATAGTATATTATCAATGTTTAGGTTGTTTGTAAAGTGTTTTTTCTTAACACCTATAAAAATTATTATTTAAACAATGAATCAAAGCCCGGCATTTTCATCTTTTTCTTCCCTTTACCACTCGCCATGCCTGTCATTTGCTTCATCATTTTCTTCATTTCATCAAACTGCTTTAATAGGCGGTTTACCTCTTGAATCGAAGTCCCAGAACCCTTCGCTATACGCTTTTTACGGCTGCCATTAATAATTTCTGGATTCGTCTTTTCGGCAGTTGTCATCGAATAAATAATCGCTTCTACGTGGCCCATTTGCTTATCATCAACTTTAACATTGTCTAAGCCTTTGATTTTGTTTGCGCCTGGTAGCATTTTCAGAATTTCATCTAGAGGACCCATTTTCTTCACTTGTTGCAATTGCTCAACAAAATCATCTAAAGTAAAGGTTTGAGTTTTAAATTTTTCCTCTAACTCTTTGGCCTTCGCTTCGTCAACATTTGCCTGTGCTTTTTCAATAAGCGATAGAACGTCACCCATTCCTAATATACGAGACGCCATACGCTCTGGATGGAAAGGTTCGAGTGCATCCATTTTTTCGCCCATCCCGACAAATTTAATCGGCTTCTGTGTTACTGAACGAATTGATAATGCCGCACCACCACGTGTATCACCATCAAGCTTTGTTAAAACAACCCCAGTAATGCCGATTGCCTCATTAAAGCTGTCTGCTACGTTTACAGCATCCTGACCCGTCATAGCATCCACGACAAGGAATACTTCATCTGGTTCTTTTAATGCACGAATATCTTTTAATTCTTGCATTAAATCTTCATCGATGTGCAAGCGACCAGCAGTATCGATAATCACGACATCATGATGCTCTTCTTTTGCCAATTCAATTGCCTGACGTGCTATTTCTACTGGAGATACATCAGTTCCTAATGCAAAAACAGGTAGTGATAACTGCTTTCCTAATGTTTGTAATTGCTGAACAGCTGCTGGGCGATACACGTCTGCTGCAACTAGTAGTGGCTTACGATTATATTTTTTTCGTAACACATTTGCCAGTTTCCCTGTAGTTGTCGTTTTACCCGCACCTTGTAAGCCGACCATCATAATAACAGTCGGTGGCTTAGTATTAAATTTGATTGGGCTTTGCTCGCCACCCATTAATTCTGTTAATTCGTCTTGTACGATTTTAATAACTTGCTGACCTGGTGTTAAACTTTGCATAACATCCACACCGACAGCACGTTCACTGACCTTTTTAACGAATTCTTTGACTACTTTTAAGTTAACATCCGCCTCGATTAAAGCAAATCGGACTTCTCGCATCATTTCTTTAACGTCTTGTTCCGATACTTTACCTTTGCCTTTAATCTTTTGGATCGTTCCTTGGAGTCGTTCCGCTAATCCTTCAAAAGCCATTGCTTTCGCCTCCTAATCCCATTCTTTCAACTGTTCTATAAGCGTCAACTGCTCTTCAACCGTCATACTTTGTTCTGTAATCCCCGTTGTTAGCTGCGCAAGCATTTGTGTACGTTGTTGAAATTTTTCCAATAAAGATAGTTTTTCTTCATATTCTTCAAGCATCGCTTCTGTTCGACGAATATTATCATAAACAGCTTGGCGTGAAACTCCATACGATTCAGCGATCTCTCCAAGCGAGTGATCATCTAAATAATATAGCTCCATATAACTCCGTTGCTTATCTGTTAATAATGCTTGATAAAAGTCGAAGAGAAAGTTCATGCGTGTTGTTTTTTCAAGTAGCATCGAATGTTTCTCCTCCCGTTATTAGTCATTTGTATCATAACGAAAAGCGCCCGTCTGTGTCAAGGTAATCTCCTTGTCTAAAAGCTTTAATTAACTGCTTTTTAGGTGTTTTTCACCTAAAGCTAGTATTTCCCTTTTAAACAATGCGATTCCCCTGCACAGACGAGCGCAATTACAAATTTACTTACTTAAATGTTAATCCTCGGACCATCACCAAAGCGTGTGGTTGATTTCCGTTCCGACTGGGCGCTTTGTTGTTGCTGACGCTTCGCTTTCGCACAGAGCAAAGCTTCTTGGGGGCGTCCGATAAGCCGCTTCTTTAACAAAAGTGATCCACAACTTTTGTTGAGGAACCTAATCCTCATTATTTTGTAATTCTTTATCTAAACCATCAGCAAATAAGCCATACACATAACGTTCCGCATCAAATGGTTGTAAATCATCCATTTTTTCACCAAGACCAACAAACTTCACAGGAATGTGTAATTTATTTCGAATAGCAAGAACAATACCACCTTTTGCAGTACCGTCAAGCTTTGTTAAAACGATCCCTGTTACATTTGTAGCTTCCTTAAATGTTTGTGCTTGAACAAGTGCATTTTGACCTGTTGTTGCATCTAATGCTAATAGTACTTCATGCGGAGCATTCGGTACCTCTCGAGAGATTACTCGATGAACTTTTTCAAGCTCATTCATTAAGTTCACTTTGTTTTGCAGACGTCCAGCCGTATCACAAATCAACACATCTGCTTTACGGTTTTTCGCTGCACGAATTGCATCATACATAACCGCCGCAGGATCTGAGCCTTCCGATTGTTTAATCACTTCACAACCAACACGGTCTCCCCAAACTTGTAATTGATCGATGGCACCAGCACGGAATGTATCACCTGCTGCTAAGACAACCGTTTTACCTTGTGATTTTAGACGATGGGCAAGTTTACCGATTGTTGTTGTCTTCCCAACTCCGTTTACGCCTACGAATAAAATAACAGTAAGCTCATCTTGAGGCTGCATATTAAGGTCGATTAAATCCTCTTCTCCTTGCTCATAAATTTCCACAAGTTTTTCAGAAATAATCGCTTGAATACCGTTTGTATCTTTTATATTTTTACGTTGAACTTCGAAGCGTAATTTGTCCATTAGCTCCATTACTGTTTCAAAACCTACGTCAGCCTGTAATAATAAGTCTTCTAATTCTTCAAAGAAATCTTCATCTACTTTTCGATAACGAGCAACTAGGTCGTTCACTTTCGAAGTAAATGAATTACGTGTTTTTTCTAGTCCAGCTTTGAATTTTTGTGTGATAGACCAAGCAGAAGGTTTTTTCTCCTTCACAGGTTCCTCCACTATTGCGACCTCTTGCTTTTCTTGCTTTTCTTGCTTTTCTTGCTTTTCTTGCTTTTCTTGCTTTT
>NZ_JARVRU010000057.1:0-22588 GCF_030209535.1 Lysinibacillus sp. fls2-241-R2A-57 | reverse complement strand
TCTTCCAATTAATTTAGTGGGCTCCTATTGAAGAATGGGGGCTCTTTTTTGAATTGAAAAAACCGAAGTGATATATAAAACAAGCTCCTCTATCAATTGGATCATCACCATAGCGTGTGGTTGATTTCCGTTCCGGCAGGCACTTTGCCGCTGACGCTTCGCTTTCGCGCAGATAAAACAATTGTTGCTGCCGCTACGCTTTCGCACAGATAAAAATTCTAAAGGGTTCAAGCCGCTTAATCGTTTCTGGTGGTAGCGATAGTGATTATAAATGAATATCACAGCGAATGTTTTTCTAAACTAAAAGGTGCCTCGAAAAGTGATCAGGTAAGCCCCGAAAGTGATCAGGTGCAGTTTAGTTGAAGATGAAAGAGTATTTTTAGGTGCATATTGAAGTTAATGTTGCGACGAAAATTATTTCCAAAATAATAGATTTGAGGATTTGGTTTCAAAAAAATGGTAAGTGAACAAAATAGTTGATTTTTTATCTTTGATTTATTTAATTGTTTTCCATTCCATATAGCGAAAAAATGAAATTTCGAATGGATTGATAAACACATATGATAAACGTATAGAAGATCAATAGAATTTGGAAAGGATGAATCAAATATGGCAGTAGAAAAACGAGATGTACTAGTAATTGGTGCTGGGCCAGTAGGGATGACAGCAGCCCTTGCCTTGGCAAAAGAGGGTATTCAAGCCACAATTATAGAGGCGGACCCACAAAATCGTGAGCGTGCAGGAAGTCGTGCTATTTATATTCATAAAGCCACATTGGAGCTATTAGAAGATATTTCAACGGGGCTTGGTTTTAAATTAGCTGAGATCGGAATCGTTTGGCCAGTAAAACGGACATTATATAAAGGAGATAATATTTATAAGCGTGTGTATGAACCACCAAAGCCAAACACATTACCTGCTTTTTCATCGTTACATCAACATGAAATTGAAAAAGCATTATATGTAGCCTGCTTAGCCGCTGGTGTTGAATTTAGATGGAATGAGCCTGTTAGTGAGGCCAAAACAACAGAAACAGGTATAACGATTACTACAAATCAAAATGAATGGCATGCGCAATATGCTATTGCAGCAGATGGGTCACGTTCTGTCGTTCGCCAATCGTTAAATATTAAATTTGAAGGGCCGCGTACGTCAGATACATTTGTTGTGGTTGATGTGAAGGAGGATAAAAACAACCCTTTACCGATCGAGCGTATATTCCATTACCAGCATCCTTTAGTGGATGGGCGTAATGTGATGTATGTACCTTTTGCAGGAGGCTGGCGCTTAGATTTGCAATTATTAGAAGGCGACGACAAAGAATACTTCGGTTCTGAAGATGGTGTACGGGAATGGTTGCCCAAAGTATTTCCAGCCTCGTATGCAGAGAACATTACATGGATTTCAACGTATACATTTTACCAAGTTGTAGCCGAAACATATACAGATGGGCATGCACGTATCGTATTAGCTGGTGAAGCTGCACATTTATTCGCTCCATTTGGTGCACGTGGTTTGAATTCAGGTGTCCCAGATGCGATCATTGCAGCACGTGGTATTGTAACCGCATTACGTACAGAAGATAAAACAGTAGCAAAAGAGGCTGTATTAGCAGCGGCAAATGAGCGCCTATATGCAGGACAATACAATCGTGAATGTTCAAATTTAGCACTTGAGCATATTCAAGGAACATCTGAAGACATTCGTTTAAAGCGAGAAATATCCGCGTTTTTAGCACCACATATCCCAGCACTTGGAAAGTGGCTAGACGAAGGACCATTTGGACCACGTTCAGGGCCAACACTTACTACAAAATATTAGAATACAACGTAACAAATCTGAATCCCGTTAACATTGGGCTCAGATTTGTTACTTTTATGCCATTAACTATAGTAACCTAACAATTCTGAAATTTCAGCTGCTACGTTTTTTAATTCCTCTAAAATAACCGTATAATCATCTTTTGAAATTGTACTTTCGTGTGCAATTAATGTGATAGCGGATACGACCGACCCAGTATAATCTCGAATAGGATAAGCAAAACTAATATAGCCAATAGAATATGTATGCTCAGTTACTGCAAATCCTTGTTTATAAATGTTCTCCAGTTGTTGCCGTAATGCCTCACCTATATGTGTATACGGCGTATATTTTTTTAATGGTTGTTGTACATACTGATTAATAGTAGTCACATGCTGATGTGCTAAAATGACTTGTCCCTCTGCTGTACAATGTACATCCTTTGTAAAACCCATTGCTGTAGTAATTTCAGTTTGGGCATGAGGTATACATTGTAAAAAGTATACAATTTTTTTATTTTCAATTAAGCATAAATTTACAACTTGTCCGAAAAAGTTGGATAGATGCTCTACTTTTGGATGGGCCTCTTTATATAATTCATACTGGATATGAATAATGCCACCTAATGTTAAAATGGATAATCCTAAACGATATTTGTTAGTATGGCTCCGTTTTATTAAAAATCCCTCATTAACGAGCTCTTGTACAAGACGATGAACGGTACTCTTAGGTAAATCTAATAATTTTGCGATATCGGTGATACCTAGTTCTGCTCGATCAGTTCGGTATAAGCGTAATAGACGTAATGCATTTTTTACAGATGAAAGGTTCGTTTTATTATTTATTGAAGATGTCATTTGGTGACCCCGCCCCGTATTTTTGAATAAATTGGGTTATCATCTCAGCCGTTTGTTTTACGCTTAGTGCAAATGTTTTTTCATTAGGTTGTAGCGCTTTAACTTTGCCGGCAATACTAACAGAAGCGACTACTTCATTTTGTTTGTTAAAAATTGGTGCAGCAATGGACATGAACTGCATATGTAATTCCTCTCGACTAATCGCAACCCCTTGTTGGCGAATTTGTTGAAAACTTCTTTCATACTGTTCAATTGTGGTTAAAGTTGACGTCGTGAAATCTATAAATTGTGTTTGTTGTAATAAGGCTAATCGCTGATCATCGGGCATAAATGCAACAATAACTTGACCGGAACTTGTTGCATAAAAAGGATTGCGGCGCCCAATATGGGATTTGAGCGGTACCTGTATAAGTCCATCTTCTTTTTTTAAATATAATACTTCTTTTCCCGAAAGCATTGCAATATGTGCAGATTGTCCAGTTTTTTTAGTTAATGATTTTAAATAAGGTGTCATTCCCTTCAAAACATCTAAATCGTCTATAAAAATATTCGTAAATCGTAATATAGATGTACCTAATTTATAATGTTGCTTCTCATGTATAATAAAATTTTCTTCTTCCAGGGTTTTTAGTAGCCTGTGAGCTGTGCTAATAGAAATGTTTTGATTAGCTGCAATCTCACGCAATGACCATTCTGGCTGTTCTAAATTGAAACTTTTCAAAATTTGTAGTGCATTTGTTAATGAGCTATTCCTCGTTCGTGCTTTCATATGTTCACACCCCTTTATTATTGTATATAGTTTGGCTCATCACCAAAAGTTGTGGATGACATTTTTTAAAATATATGCGCTGTATATTAGTTGATCTTCGTTCCGGCTGGGCGACTCCTCGGGGATCAGCGTCACATTAGCACTACGCTTTCGCGCAAAAAACATCGTGCTGCTGCCGCTACGTTAGCACTACGCTTTCGCGCAGAAAACATCTGTTGCCCCAAGCGGCTTATCGGACGCCCCCAGGTATCTTTGCTCTGTGCGAAAGCGAAGCGACAGTAACACGGTTTTCGTCTGTGCGAAAGCGTAGCGGCAGCGACAATGCGCCAAGTCGGAACGGAAATCAACCATACGTTATGGTGATGAACCTATAGTTTATATGATATCCGATAAATAGAATTTTAGGGAATTCTTTTCCTTGTTCCATATAGAGAAATTCTGAACTATTCATAAATTTACGTGATGTATATTATCAATATTAGAAATTAGTGTTTGTAGAAAAGGAGGATTTAAATAACGAAAAATTAAGAAGGGTAGAAAATGATTGATATGAATTATTTTCTCAAGTGTAGAATGATTTTTTTATACTACTATATCGAAGCATCTATTCTTTAATCTAGGGGGTATTTTATGGCGGGTCCAATGTCTAAAGAAGTAACTGAATTTTTGAAAAGTTCTGTTGTCACTGATTTTAAGCAAGATATTGCACAGTATAATTTAGGTCCACTCTGGGAAGCAATTCCAGAAATTATGAACAAAACACCAAATCCGCAGGCTGAGGCATATCTTTGGTCAAGTGAATTACTAGAAAAGAAAATGAAGGAAGCCGCTCAAATTTTCACACCCGAACGTGGTGGAGAGCGTCGAGCAATTTACTTCCAAAATCCAGGCTTAACATACCGTAAACCTTGGGGATGGGCATCAACAACACAAACGATTTATGCAGCGGTGCAAATGTTGCAGCCGGGGGAAAAAGCACCGTCACACCGTCATTCCCAGTCGGCCCTTCGTTTTATTTCAAAAGGGAGGGGCGCGTATACAATTGTACAAGGAGAACGTATTTTCATGGAGGAAGGAGATTTTCTAATTACTCCTAAAAATTTATGGCATGGTCATGAGCATGTAGGAACAGAGCCTATGCTATGGATGGATGCGTTAGATATACCAACGCTATATGCTATCGGTGGTACGTTCTTTGAGCCATATGCAGATGGGTTACAACAACCTGGTGTGCCAGATAACTTTACTGAACAGCGATATAGAGGTGGCATGGTACGTCCAGTTGGCGATGACAAGTATACAGTGGCACCACTTGCAAACTATAAATGGAACCGAACTGTCGATGGGATAAAAGGGTTAATGGCATTTGACCCAGATCCACATCATGGTTTTGCGGTGGAATATATTAACCCATCGACAGGAAAATCAGCTAACCCAACTCTGGGTACACGCATGCAACATTTACCAGCAGGGCTGCATACCAAAGCATTACGACATACACATTCAACTGTATATCACGTGCATAGGGGGGAAGGCTATACGGTCATTAATGGTGTGCGTTTTGACTGGAAAGCTGGGGATTACTTTGTTGTACCAAACTGGGCTTGGTATGAGCATAAAGCTGAAAAAGATGCGTATTTATTCTCTGTAAATGATATTCCTATTATGGACCGCTTTGAATTGGAGCGGGAACAAGCATATGAGACAAATAATGGTCATCAAGATATTGCTAGCGAGTTTAAAGCAGATTTTCGTTAGCTTTAAAAAAGGAGGTAAAAGCGTATGAAAATTATAACATTTACTGAAAATGGTCATACACGTATTGGAGCAGTTCATGAATCTATTGTTATCGATTTACATCGCGCAACAGAGCAGTGGTTATTATCACAAGGTAAAATCCGAGCAACAAAAATTGCAGAAGCATATGTACCTACAGATACAAAGGGTTTTTTAGAAGGTGGCGAAGAAAGCTATGCTTACGCCAATCAAGCAATTGAATATGCATTAAATAACGTATCTGATGTTTCATTAACATTTGCATTACAAGATGTAAAAGTAGGTCCACCGATTACGAATCCTGGTAAAATTATTTGTGTTGGTCATAACTATCGCGAACATATTTTAGAAATGGGCCGTGAAATTCCAGAGAACCCTGTCATCTTCGCCAAATATGCAAACACCTTACTTGGTCCAACAGAGGATCTACCTTACTATCAGATTTCTGAACAACTTGATTATGAGGCAGAATTTACCTTTATTATTGGGAAACGTGCCAAAGATGTGCAAGAGCATGAGGCACTTGAATATGTAGCGGGTTATACCATTGCTAATGATGTCACATACCGTGATTTACAGCGTCGTACAATTCAATGGTTACAGGGGAAAACAGTAGATGGTTCAGCACCAATGGGACCATATTTAATTACATCAGATGAATTGTCAGATCCATATGGTTTAGAAATGGTGTTAACAGTTAATGGTGAAGAGCGTCAAAGGTCGAATACGAAAAATTTGGTATTTGATGTACCAAAATTGGTGGCATTTTTATCAAGTATCATGACATTAGAGCCTGGGGATATTATTTTGACCGGCACGCCGGGTGGAGTAGGAGTTGCTCGTGAACCACAGGAATTTTTACAAGAGGGCGATGTTGTTAAAGTAGAAATTGAAAAAATCGGCTATATCGAAAATAAAGTAACAGTTGTTCAAAAGGAAGTATCTGTGTAATGGTGGTATTAGTCAGTGAAATCAGTCGTTATGAGCAAGCTACAGCACAGATTAATCGTTTAATACAAAGGATCAGTGATATAGAGTTTTTTCAACAACCTTCAGAAAATGAATGGTCTATTGCTCAAATTGTAGCACACTTAAATGAAGCTATTATATTTTGGTTAGACGATATACAAGCACTTCAGAGCATTCCAGATGGAAAATGGGGAAGAAACCATGAACATGTTCGCCGGTTGGCCGCAGTTGCCCCTAAAAATATTGAATCATTAACGCGACAAATTGCAGTCGAGAAGTTAGAAAGGCTTGCTACTATAGTGGCGGATGTCCTTGCCACGGTGACCGTTAAGCAGTTACAACAAACAGCACCTAGTTATAATACTAATTTTAATAACAAACCGTTATCATTTATAGTCGAACATTTAATTGTTAAACATATTGAGAGTCATTTTAATCAAATGGAACGTCATTTAGAAAAGGTAAAGTTAATGAGAATATAATAAGCTTTCTATAATACCAGCTATCGAATAATATTCGATAGCTGGTTATTTAGGTGCGCCCGGCATGCGTATGAACTATAAATCATCCTCTTCAAATGTATAAAAATGGTTAATCAACACACCTGTAATGATTTCTTTAATACAGATACTTATGGTTGTCAAATTCAAACTTCTATAGAAAATAATGAATCAGTTTACTGTAATCGGGCTCATCACCAAAAGTTGTGGATGACATTTTATTAAATATATGCCCTGTATATTGTTGATTGGAGTGGAGGCTGGGCGACTCCTTGGGGATCAGCGTCACAGGTGAGACCCTGGAGCGAGCAAAGCGAGTGAAGCGGCTCATCGGACGCCCCCAGGAAGCTTTGCTCTGTGCGAAAGCGAAGCGACAGCAACAAAGCGCCCAGCCGAAACGGAAATCAACCACACGTTTTGGTGATGAGCCAAAGAATTGAAGAACTTAGAAAAGAATGGCTGATAAAAGCTATTCCTTTTTATTAGGCATAAAATAGAAAGGTGGAAGTGAAAAGTTATATTTTGTGTTGGGTGCAGTTGTTGAATGTGCCTCTAGAAATAAAGAGCGTCGTATTAATTAAATAAGATTTTCATTTATTAAAGAACGCGATAGGTTGTGATCTTTTTTTGTTAAGTGAATTAAAGTTGTTGCATCTGACGTAACGGTAGATTTTATACTTAAGAAAAGGGAGCTGAAAATATGTATTCAATTGGTCAATTTGCGAAAATGACGGGGCTAACCGTACGAGCGTTACGATTTTATAGTGAAAAGGGGTTGCTAGAACCATGTTTTATTTCAGATTCGGGTCATCGTTATTACAATGACGGTAGCATTGAAACAATTCAAAAAATAGTAACATTAAAATATTTAGATTACTCATTGGAGGAGATTGAAGATCTTTTACGGAATGGGGAACAGCAGCTAATAGAATCATTAATGTTTCAAAAACTACAACTAGAGAAGAAGCGAAATCAAATTGATCGTGTTATTGCGAGCTTGGATCAGGCGATTGAAATAGGAAAACGAAGTGAAGTAATCGATACATCCATTTTTTTAACGGTGATTTTTAACTTACTAAAAGAGGATGAACAAAGGGACTATTGGCGAAGTATATTACCTGATGAGTTGGTAGATCGCCTATATGATTTTTTCGGAATGAATATTATTGAAATAAATCAAAAATACATAGATTTAGCAAATCAGTTGAAGCAGGCATACATTCAACCACCTCAAGACGAATATTTGAAATCGTTAATCGAGCAGTTATTCTCACTAATTCCACAAGATTTGATAGAAGAGTTAGTAGAAGTATTAAAGGAGTATGAGGATATTCAAATAAATGAATGGTTATTTCCTACACCATTTACAAAGGAAGAGGAAGAGTGGTTGATGTCGCAGGTTGAAAGACTTGGGGTTTATGGAGGTGTGGATGATGAATAATTCTGTAAGAGGAATTTGGCAGCTTGTTAATAGTAATCGATTGTCGAAGCAACTCACGATAGGCACTCTTTTACTAAGTATCGTTGAAACACTTATCGGGTTGGCGGTTCCCTTAGTTACGATGAGAATGATTAATGATTTTTCAACCATTGGCTTTTCATTGCAGTCGATTTTATTAGTAGGTGCATTTCTAATTTCCCAAGCTGTACTGAGTGGAGTAACGTTTTATATGATGCGTAAGCTTGGGGAAAGAATTGTGGCTAATTTGCGCAATACGGTATGGGCACATGTTTTACGATTACGTATTCCTTACTTTGATGCACATGAATCTGGTGAAACAATGAGCCGAATTACGCAAGATTCTAATGTTATTAAGGAGCTTATTACAGATCATTTGATTAGTTTTATTTCGGGGTTATTTGCTATTGTTGGTGCAGTAATAATATTAATCATCATTGATTGGAAAATGACACTACTGATGCTAATCGCAGTTCCAGTAGCAATTTTATTGACACTGCCCCTTGGACAACGTATTCATAAAATAGCGAAAGCAAATCAAGACGAGCTTGCTAGTTTTACGGGACAGTTGGGGCGTGTATTAACGAATATTCGACTCGTGAAAACTTCGCAAACTGAAAATTTTGAGCAGCAAAATGGAGAAGAAAAAATTCATCATTTGTATCAATTTGGGTTGAAGGAAGCAAAAATTTTAGCAGTTTTATCACCGATTATGACGTTCATTATGATGGTTGTGCTCATTTTATTATTTGGCTATGGTGGCGCAAAAGTAGCAACAGGTACGATTTCAGCAGGTGAACTTGTAGCGATTATGATTTACCTAGTGCAAATTATTGTGCCATTTACGCAAATGGCAACATTTTTCACTGCACTTCAAAAAGCGATGGGAGCAACAGAACGATTACAAGAAATTTTGAACGAACCAATTGAAGGGCATGGGATGGATGCTATTTCGTCTCCAAACGAGTCGATTGCTTTTGAAAATGTTGCGTTTCAATACAATGATACCCCTATTTTAAAAGGAATCTCCTTTACGATTCCAGCAGGAAAAACAACTGCATTGGTTAGTGCCAGTGGGGGAGGAAAGACCACAATGTTTTCATTAATAGAACAATTTTATGATGTAACAGATGGTACTATTCGATTTGGAAAACAGCCTATTGAAAGTATCGATTTAAAACAGTGGCGCAGTTTATTTGGGTATGTATCGCAAGAAGCACCACTCATGAATGGAACAATTCGAGATAATGTAACTTATGGCAAAAGTGACGTTTTAGAAGCAGATGTTATAAGGGCATTAAAAAACGCTTATGCATGGGATTTTGTCCAACAATTTGAAAAAGGGTTGGATACAGAAGTAGGGGAGGGAGGAATTAAATTATCAGGTGGGCAAAGGCAGCGGATAGCGATAGCACGTGCTTTATTCCGAAATCCGGCGATATTATTATTAGATGAAGCAACATCTAACCTTGATAATGACTCAGAGAGAGAAGTACAAAAAGCATTCGAGCACGTCATGAAAGAACGTACAACGGTTATTATTGCACATCGCTTATCGACAATTACACATGCGGATCAAATTCTAGTGTTTGAGGATGGTCTGATTACTGGTTCTGGAAAACATGAGGAGCTTCAAGAAAACCATACTTACTATAAACAGCTAATTAAATTAATGGCGACAGAAACTGTATAATGAATGATTATCGAGTTTGAATGTTGATGAGCGTGCATCTGTATACCTCGCTATGTTGTTTGGTGGAACTCTAAACTTTAGCGGATACAGGTGCTTTTTTGTATTCATTTTCAATCAAGAATTTTTGGCGAATTGTAAAATCAGATTAGACACTGTGTAAAAAAATACATCAAATCGGAAAAATCGTGTATTATTGGAGTTCCTACACAACAATATACAAAGGAGATTTTTCGATTTGATGCAAAAAAAGCTTAACATAAAAGGAACTCAAAAGAAACCCATACTTACTGAAATTCAACGTGGAAAGTTAGAAGCTTACCTTGATGAAGGGAATTTATCAAAAGCTGAGATTGCCCGTAGATTGGGCGTTTGTCGTGCTACTATATATAACGAAATCAAGCGTAAATTATTGAAGGTTACATTCGTAGCGACGAAGTAGAGGAATCGTTTATTATCCTCAATTTATCAACTAAAGAAACCAATCCATTTTATCAACCCGTTGCCAAACTTTAATCAGCAATACTGTTTTAAGCGACGATAAAAAGAGCCAAATTTGACCAATCAAAAGTCAAAGTCGGCTCTTTTTATTTATGTGCCCGTATTTAAATAATATCTTTTATCGTAAATTTTCGAACTCCAATAAAAGTAAAGATAATAACAAATAAGAAACTTAACATATAAAAGCCACTGAACTGAAGGAAAGTTTGCAAGCCTTCTAGATGAATTGGATCCATTGCAAATCCTGGTTGCGCGAATGGCCATACATACGGAATATTTAAGTAATGAAATATCATTCCGATACACGTTAAACCAAAACTTATTCCAACTGGAATTGCAAAACTTTTTATTGATGACGAAAGAGATAATTGTAGAGCAGCAATTGAAAATGTACCAATCCATCCATTAAATGACCAATTTAATAATGAAAACCAAGGGATAGGACTTGTAATACCTAGTAGCTTACCAATTACGATATAAGCAATTAAAAAAAATATTTGAGTCAAGAATGTTAACCAAAAGATGACTAATAACTTTGCAAGATAGACGTTTTGAAAGGGAACAGGTAAAGAGATAATTTTTTTCCAATTTCCTTCACTATGTTCAAAGCGGCATACAAATGCGCAATAAATGCTTACTATGACAGGAAATAAAAATAATCCATAGATTAAACCAACTTGTGTCCAAGCTTGCTCCCATTCATTTGTTGAGCTTTCCATTAAGACATCATGGTTTACTCGGAAGTTTATGAGTCCAAGCGTAATACAAAAAAGCGGAAGGAGTGTCATAACAATCCATACTTTTGAACGTTTTAATTTTAATAGTTCACATCGAAATGAGCTTAATAACATATTTGCATCCTCCTAATGAATATCTTTGTGTGAAAAATGAATAGTGCTAAGAACGATAAATAATAAACTAACTCCTAAACTTAACAAAAGGTATGTCAGGACTTCTTCGTTTGGGAAATGTACTATTTTTCCATTGGAAAACGCCGAAGAAATAGGGTTTGTCAAAGATGGATAAGTATGAATTATCCAGTCTCTCCAAGGGAACATCTGCCCGAAATACCCAAGAAATGAGCCTATTACGCCTGCTGTTAAAGCAAATACTTGATTTTTCACAATCAAAGATATCCAGAGTTGCAAAATGACCATAGGAATACAACCTATAATGGTAAAAAGACCGTATTTCAGTAATAAAATCACTGGGACTCCACTTTCAAAATTAAAGATTTTTCCTATTACTATAATTGCGGAAATAGAAATTACCCCTGCATAGATAAGAAAAACGATACTATAAATAATTTTAGACATATATACTAGCTGTCTAGATGTGGGAATTGCACACAATAGCTTCCACGTATTACCTTTATTTTCAAAATCAATTATTCGAGAAGTAATGATCGCAATCATTATAGGTAAAAATAAAGCATTTATCATACTTACTCTTGAGAGAAGCGACTCCCAATTTAGAAATTCCTTTTTGTCTTGTGAAACAATTGCAAATAACCAAAGTAAAGCCAAAGATTGTATTAAAAATACTACTAAAAATAATTTCTTCCTTTTATATTTCAATAATTCACTTCTTAAGGCAGCGATCATTATAGAACACCACCTTTTTCCGTTAAACTTAGAAATATTTCTTCCAGCGTATGCTTTTCTTCTTCAATTCGAAACACTGATAAATGCTGCTGTACTAATAAATGATTTATGTGAGAAATAAGGTGGTCTTCTTGTTGATGCGTAACAAGATAATCACCGTCTATTGTAAGATGAATTTGATGTTGTTCTAAAATTTGATGTGCCCTTACTACATCATTTACACGCATTTTTATGGATGCTTGACTTTTTTTGCGTAACACTTCAATTTCATCTTGAAAAATAAGCTGTCCGCTGTTAATAATGCCCACTTGTGTTGCAATTTGATCCATCTCATTTAACAAATGACTAGAAATAATCACGCTCATACCATATTGCTTTGGCAGTTGTTTGATGAGTTCACGGATTTCTTGAATTCCGGCAGGATCTAACCCGTTTGTAGGTTCATCTAAAATTAATAATTTGGGATTTCCAAGTAGCGCCATTGCTATGCCAAGGCGTTGCTTCATGCCAAGTGAGTACTGTTTAACTAGTTTATCTTTTTGTTTCTCTAATCGGACGATACGCAAAACCTGGTCAATATTCTTTTTCGGTACTTGTAACATTTGTCGAATTACTTCTAGGTTTTCATAACCCGTTAAATGCCCATAATAAGATGGTGATTCAACAAGAGAACCAACTTCTCGCAATATATCTAATCGATTTGTTTTCAGATCTTTATTGAATATTTTAATATTACCGGTAGTCGGCTTTACTAATCCTAGTAACATTCTAATTGTCGTCGTTTTTCCAGCCCCATTTGGTCCTAGAAATCCATAAATTTCACCTTCACCGACTCTCATTTGTAGCTGACTCACACTATTTACAGCTCCATATGACTTTGTCAGATTTTCTGTTTCTACGATATAAGTTCCCATTATTGGCACCTCTTTTATGATTAAGCTAACAATTATTATGAAAGCTCTTGCTTAATCTTCAATTGAGATGACCTTAAGTTTCGCTTAATTTTCTAATGGAAGCTTAAATGTAATGTTAGTACCGTTTCCTTTGCTGCTTTCAACTACAATTTCTCCACTGTGAGCTACAATGATTTCCTTTACAATCGCCATTCCTAAACCTGAACTATTTTCTGGGTCAGTATTTGTACCACGGTAATATCGATCGAAAATATGTGGTAAATCATTTGTATTTATTCCGTCACCATTGTCCTCAATTGTAACTACGGCGTGTGTGGATGTTTGTTTTATATGAACTTGTATGAATGTATCATGATCAGTGTGAATGAGTGCATTATTCAATAAGTTTACTAGTACACGATGAATTAACCCTTGATCTGCTTTTATAAGTAGTTGTTCCAGAGAGCATTCAAACTCAATAAGCTGATTTTTATAATACGGCATATTCATAAATTCAATAATCGTTTCTCGAGTAAGATCTACAATATCTACTGCCGTTTTTTCGATAGGCAACAACGCATTCTTCAATTGATATGTTAGTTTTAGATCATTAACTAGTTTTTCAATATAAATGGCTTTATTTTGAATTACATCTGCATATTTATACATTTCTTGTGCCGTTATTTTATAGTCTTGATTCGCAATAACTTCACTATAACCTTTAATAGAAGAAAGTGGCGTCTTTAAATCATGAGAGATGTTGACAATCCATTCTTCTCGCATCGCATCTAGCTCTTTTCTTTGAACATTAATATCCTCTAATTGATGTGATAACTGATTCAAATTTGCATATACCTCTGCATATATTCCTTTTTTTGCGGATACTTGTTGATAGTGACCTTGTTTTAGTTTGTTAATATGGTCAATTATCGTAACAACAGGGTTTGACATATACCTCGCCACAATATAAGCAAATAATAAAATACAAAGAACTGATACCCCAATTAACATTAAAATCCCAAATGGATAGAGGCTAGATAAATTACTGAAGTTCAAATAGACAGATTTTCGCAATGCTTGTTTTGACGGAAAAGCGACAATATAACTTTCAGCGTGTGTACTGTGATCTAACTTAGCCACAAACGTTGTATAATCTCCAACAGCGTATTTATAGCGGAAAATCAGCTCACTAGGGGAATAGTGGGTAGGCGTATTTTCTGGTTTATACATTTGAAATACTTCATCGCTATTATGATTTAATACTTGTAACCATGCGCCATGCTCTTGTAAAAATTCTTTACCTTTATTCGTGATAGAAATATTTTCATCTTCTACAATAATTTCTTTTTGAAAATCTACTACTAAGCCTTCTGGATCGTCCATTCCTTCAGAGTCATAAGAAAATACTAAATAACTAAAAGCAAAAAATAGAGCGATTAGGATAAACATAGTTAAGCCAATTAATGATGCGATATAGAGCCCTGTGACCTTCCACTTCATCTAAGTTCACCTTTTGTCAGAAGTTTATATCCTAGTCCTCTTACGGTTGCAAGATACTGTGGTTTGGAAGGATTATCTTCAATTTTTTCTCTTAAATGCCTCATATGCACCATCAGAATATTATCATTGCCTAAGTATGATTCTCCCCAGATAGCTTCGTATAATCGAGCTTTACTGAAAATTTGATTTGGATTCTTTACTAAAAATAGTAAGATGTTAAATTCTTTTGCTGTTAAAGTTAATAATGTATTCCCCTTCAACACTGTCCCTTGTGTTTCATCAATCGTAACGTCTCCAAACTGATATATAGACTGAACCTTTTCTTGATATTGATTACGTCTAAAAAACGCTTTCATCTTATATGCTACTTCTTTTGGACTAAAAGGTTTTGTAATATAATCATCGCCACCTATACTTAATCCAAGTATTTTATCTAAGTCTTCGTTTTTCGCCGATAAGAAAAATATAGGAATGAATGTAAACTGTCGAATTTGCTGACAAACAGTATATCCATCTATATCTGGAAGCATAATATCTAATAGAATAAGATCTGGCTGTATTTGCCTACACATGCGTACGCCATCTTCTCCTGTTGTATACGTATAAATATGTTGAAATCCCTCTTTCTTTAAAACATCCTCTAGCAAATTCAAAATTTCTTCTTCATCATCCACTATAAGAATTTTCTTCGTATGAAGATCCGGTATATTATGTATCATTTATTGCACCTCAATATCATTCTAGTATTACTTTTAATAATTAATGTACCATTTTCAATCCATAGTAGAATAGTAATTTGAGGTTTTTCTTACCAATCGTGGGGAATTATTATTTTTTCGATATACTTAAACGATCTAATATCTTTACAAAGGGAAGTGTCCTGCTATTAATATTGGGGGTTTAAAAATACACAAAGATGAAAGGTTGGATTCAAATGGTTTTTGCAGACATTTACTCTGTGTGTTTAAAAGGTATTTACTTCCAAGACCCATTCATTTAAAATAAAATAAATAAACGTTTATTTATTTAATCTTCATTTAGCAAAAGATTCCTATCTATGCGGATGTGATCTCTTTTCAGAGGGTGTTCAAACGCCTACTGAATGAAGATAAAGCCCCAGCGGATGTCACGGATTTTAAAAGGAATGAATTGTACGGGCACAATTCAAAATCCGGACGCAATTACGCCAAGGTGAAATTGATTGGGAGGGATATGATGGCGAGAACAGTTAACAATCAACAGAGACTAGAGAAACGAAATGCCATATTAAAAGAAGCAAGAAGGCAATTTCCAAGAGAGGGTTTTTCTAAGACGACTCTATCTAGTATTGGGAAGGCAATCGGTATAAATCCTGCTACGATTTTGCTGTATTTTCCTAGCAAGGAGGATTTGTTTGAGAATACCGTCAAAGAAGCATTTGAAGAAACTAGAAAAGGGCTTTTTTATTTACCAGGAAGCCTTGAACAGTCAGCACAAATAGAACAGATGGTGAGGCATCACGTGAGGCAGTATCGTGAAGACCCAACAAATCTACGAATTTTACAGTACCTTTTTTCTCAATCTGGAAGGTTTCCAGAACTAGAGCAAGAAGCAATTTCCATCACTTATGAGTTTGTGGAGAGAATGACTGAATTGTTGAAGGAGCGCTCTAGTTTACAAGAAACCGAACAGGAGCTTCGTGATAAAACGTGGGCCTATTTATCTTTCCTAAGTGGATTTACGATGATTATGCTTGAACCTGAAAAATATCCATTATGGGAAGGAATCGTAAAACAAGGCGTTAAGCTAATTGGAACATAAAGGAGTTAAAGAAGCATGATCCATAACGAAGTCAAGAAAGTAATGATGCTCTATAGTAGTAGGTTGAATGAAATGTTTCCAACTGAAGTTCGTGGTGTCTATTTATATGGCTCAACTATTTTAGAGGCCTTTCATCCTGAAAGCAGTGATATTGATTTTGTTACAGTTTTTAGTCGAGAATTGACGGACGAAGAGTTAAAAAAACTATCGTACCTTCATAAGCAGGTTAGAGCTGAAAATCCATTAGTCAAAAAGTTTGAATGTGAGTACTTATCCTTGGATGAGCAGAACCAATTGCATTTAGATAAATCTTTCCCTTTTTTTGAAGGTACAAAGTGTAAAGGGGAAAGAAGGCTTATGAAAATTGCGGTTTATCAGCTCATTCATGATTCATATGCTGTATATGGCCCGAACTTTTCTACATACTACTCAAGCATAAATCGGCAGGACATTATGCAGGAGATGGAATACAATCTTAACCACTATATAGCGAGTAAAGCTTCCAAAAGCTATTTGTTTTTATTCGATTCTTGGATTGAATTCATTGTCTTAACTTTATGTCGAGTGTACTATACATTAAAAACAGGAAAGATTACGTCAAAAGAACTGGCCTGTGAAGAAGTAATCAAGGACTTCGATTTAAGTTATTCTGATATTCTTCATGAAGCGCTTAGAATTAGAGGGAGAGACCAAGCCAAGTCCAATTATAAAAATCGATGGGAACGAAAGAAAGCAACGATCCAATTTATAAACTCTTTGAGAGAATATTGTAATCAAACTTTTTTAACTAGATAAGTCTTCAAAAAGTAATATCATGATGAATGTGCTTCATAAGAAAAAATCCATTTACGGATCAGTAAATGGATTTTTTCGTGCGCGCATAATGGAAGTAATCAATGGGGGCAAGTCCCGAACCATGAAAACAGCAGTAGTGGCTAACCAAGTGCAAGGGTTTCTGCGGTGAATTGAATCTGAAGGAAGCTGGTGGCAAATTTCAATTTCAATAATAATTGGGCTTGCAAAACATTTACTCTTTGTATATATTGCATATAAAGTATATGTACAATATTTATTCTTAAGTAATTTAAATAACTCAATTAAAATGCACATGGGAGGAAAATGATATATGAAATGGATACTTCTTATGCTCGCTGGATGGTCAACATTAGTCGCTAGTTTGTTCCTAGCTTCTCTTTCCGGTGAAGTTTCTGCACAGTTGTTCAACTCATCGAGATATTCTCAATATTTTATTCAGGGTCTTGTGATGAGCGGGCTGGTTGTTCCTATTATTTTGTATTTATATAAGCATGTCTATCGGATGACGGGAGTTAAACCTAAGGTACCGGTATATTCTTGGAAAAGGCTAAATCACTTTTTTACTGGGGTTTTCTTGGCAATTGCACTGGCTTCATTTGGATTCATTATAACCAGTCTTCAAGGGTGGATAGTCATTGAAGACTGGCATACTCCCGATCAATGGTTTGGTGCGCTACTAATCAATATTTTATTTGCTTTTTTCTATGAAGCTTTGCCAGAGGAATTTGGATTGCGGGGTATGTTATATGATGTCTTACGCTATCGATTCGCCACTTGGTTATCCGTTTTACTTCAAACCTTACTATTTGTTTCTGTCACTGTAGCGGTTGCCCTGATTCAAGCGCTCGTTGGACTTACTCCTGGCGTATCTATAAATATCTTTTATATCATTTTAATTTTTTGCTTCGGAATATGTTTGCAGTTGCTCCGTCTATGGACCGGGAGTCTCTGGACATCAATTGGTTTTCATCTCGCATACTTAGAAATCATGAGGTTTGCCGTCTCGCCACAACAATATGGCGCACCACCAATCATAACCTACCACGAATCAGTGCCTGGACTCGCCAGCTTAATATCTATCATTATGATAATTATTGGGGGCATCATTGTATCACTCGTTATACTAGGTGCGAAGCGATTTATAAGGAAAAGTACATAGTTTCGACCGAATCGCTTTTATAAATTATTTGATTCATTGTTCAACTTTTGGGCGCGATTGTCGCATAAAAAAATTTAAAAAAGTCGATTCCTGCTTGTACTAGGAATCGACTTTTAGGTAAAAAGGAAGACAGAAGCTTCCAATATGTAAAACCGCTAGACAGTGTATATAAAACATATCATTCGAGTTATTTTATCAGGCGTGTTGATTAGGGAAATATAGACTTATTATTTTTTTGTTGATATTTTGCTAATGTATGCCCATTTTAACTGATTGTAGCCCGCAGCGGAAATCAGAGCTTTTAATAAATTCATATGGATAAAAATGGTTAATAAATATACCTGTTATTTTACATCCTTTGTCCACTCTGAAACTTTCTTCTCATTTTCTTTAATCCATTTTTTAGCTGCTTCTTTAGGATCAGTGCCTTCCATAATATCAAACATAACACTTTCTATATCTTCTGCAGTCCAGTGGAAGTTGTCGAGAACACTATATGCTTCTGGATCATCTTCTTTCAATCCTTTACGTGCAAAGGTACCAATATATTCTTCAGCTCCGTATATACCTTTAGGATCGTCTAAATATTTTAAATCAAAAGCATTGAATTTCCAGTGAGGAGACCAACCTGTAACAATGATTTCTTCTTTTTTCTCAATTGCTTGACTAAGAGCTGCTGTCATTGCGCCTGCAGATGAGGTAAGTACATTCCAGCCTTCAAGGTTACTATATTCCTTATAAGCATTTTCTGTTGTTCCCGTCATATTTGCTCCTGGTTCAATACCTGTTATTGTCTTATTAGCTTCATTTGTTAAATCTTCGATAGAGTTTACATCCATATAACTAGGGACAACTAAGCCAATTTTTGCACCTGTTAGATTTTCACCTAAATCGACTATTTTCTCCTTGTACTTCTCAACTTGTGGGGCATGTGTTTGTGGTAGCCAAGCTGACACCATACCATCGACCTCTCCGTTTGCAAGAGCTTCCCACATAATTCCATTATCAAGCGGTGTTAGTGTTACATCATATCCTAAATCCTCTAGAACTTGTCCTACTACGTTCGTAGAGGCAACTTCAGTGTCCCATTCAACATAGGCTAAGTTCACTTCTTTTTTTTCTTTATTTTGCGCGCCTTTATCATCTGAACCACAAGCAGTTAATACTAACAAGAATGTGAAAGCCAATCCTATCTTTAATAAATTACCGAATCTCATGAAATCTCCCTTTCTTCTACATGTATATACCTAAAATTAACAAGTAACAACTTAACGTTATCAAAAGGTTGTTACTTTTGTCAAACTGGCGTTTTTTAGAAAAAAGTGGCTCTTCACCAAAATGTGTGGTTGATTTCCGTTCCGACTGGGCGCTTTCTAGGGGTTTCCGATGAGCGCCACTAGTCCCCAAGGAGTGGCTCTCCAAAAGCGTAAATCTAGGGAATAGTGCAAATAGGATATTCCTTTAGAAAGCCGGTATTTCCTTTGTTTAAGAAAAATCGGCTTGAATCATTTTTATTGTTTAGGGCTAGTAATTTAAGGCTGTCGTAAGGTTCACTTTAGATTTGGGAAAGGTGACTTCATTAAAGTCTAAGCTGTAGAGAAAAAAAGACTTGAATGGAGATGATTTTTCTTATGAGAACATCGGCTATTGTGCAAACGCAAAACCTGACCAAAAAGTATGGATCTATTAATTCTGTCAATAAAGTTGATCTTCAAGTTCAGGAAGGAGAGATCTATGGGTTTTTGGGTCCGAATGGTGCTGGAAAAACAACCACACTAAAAATGCTGCTCGGACTTATTAAGCCTTCGGAAGGGACAATCAATATATTTGGGGACAGTTTAAGCAAACATCGGTCTTCCATTTTGCAACGTACGGGATCCTTAATCGAATCACCTTCTTACTATGGGCATTTGACAGGACTCGAAAATATGAGGGTCATGCAACGGCTGCGAAATGTACCTGATAAAAACGTGCATGAGGCACTTCGTATCGTACGTCTCGAAAATCAGAAAGACAAAAAAGCTGAACAATATTCGCTAGGAATGAAACAACGATTGGGTATTGCAATGGCTTTGCTTGCTTTTCCAAAGCTACTGATTCTTGATGAGCCGACGAACGGTTTAGATCCAGCTGGTATCGGTGAAATACGGGAGCTCATTAAATCATTGCCTAAAAGCTATGGGATAACGGTATTGCTTTCTAGCCACCTGCTCACTGAAATTGAACAGATTGCTACTTCAGTAGGTATTATCAGTGATGGGAATTTGATGTTTCAGGGCAGTATAGAAAGCTTAAGGGAAAAAGGCAGAAGCGCCATTCTTCTTAAAACTGAAGACAATACTAAGGCAGAGCAGCTGCTTCATACGCAAGGCTACAGTTTAACAAAAAGCGGTAACCGTCTTGAGTTCGACATTCTTCAGGACAAAGAAGTGGCAGAAATGAACCGATTTCTTGTTGAACATAACATTCCTGTCACTAGGATTGAAGAGCATAAGAAAAGTCTGGAGGACATTTTCCTGGAGCTGACAGGGAAGGGGCGGAGCTTGTGATTAAAACATTAGGATTAGAATATTACAAAATACGCCGTAAAAAAATATGGATCATGATTACATTATTTCTTGGTGTGGAGATGCTGTTTGTTTTCAATTCCATCAACCATTCTATTGCTAAAAATCCGGACCACGCAGTGTGGGAATCGATCATTTTTGATATATCTTCTATGAATGGCCTTTTTATGCCAATTATTTCGGCTATCGTCGTCTCTCGTATTTGTGATATGGAGCATAAAGGAGTCACCTGGAAAATGCTTGTTGCTACTAACGTGAGCCGTAGCTATCTTTACGCGGCGAAGTATATTTGCGCTAATAGTTTGCTCCTATTTGGCATTCTTACGCAGACCGTACTGATGATTATATTCGGACTAATAAAAGATTTTCCTGGTGCACCTCCTACTGATTTTCTATTCAAGTTTATTGTTGGTAACTTGATGACGACTCTTGCTGTTACGGCACTTCAGCAATGGGTTTCTTTAGCCATTAAAAACCAAGCATTTGCGCTGTGCTTAGGCATGCTGGGAGGCTTCATCGGTATGACCGCAGGGTTTTTCCCAGCGGCAGTCAGACATATTTTTATATGGTCGTATTATTTGGATCTCAGCCCGGTAACTTTTCATTTCGCTGAGTCTGCAAGTTTTTATATGGCACAGTCAGTAGGGTCTGGTTTTGTATTGCTTGTACTAACGATGACTGTTCTATTTTATATTGCCGGAAGTATTCATGTATCCCGGCAGGAAATCTGAGGTGAGAAGTTGATGAAACAAAGTATCTTTGCTGAATTGCTCAAGCTGCGACATTCTCGTATAGGTCTTGTACTAGCTGCACTTCCAATCATAAGTCTGCTGTTTGGATGTACGAATTATTATTTAAACAAGGGCGTCTTGGGAAATGGATGGTATAGCTTATGGAGCCAAGTTTCCTTGTTTTACGGCGAGTTTTTTCTACCTATTTTAATTGCCATTTGTTGTTCCTATGTATGTAGGCTGGAGCATTTGAATCGAAATTGGAATATGATTTTGACCGCTCCAGTATCGGTTGCAAGTGTTTTTCTTGCCAAATTGTTTGTCGTTAGCATATTAGTTATGTTCACACAAACATTTTTCCTAGGGTTGTACTGGTTAGCGGGTACCCTGTTTTCTTTACCGGATCCTTTTCCTGTAGAGACTATAGGTTGGACGGTTCGTGGTTGGTTTGCCACTCTCTCCATTAGTGCTCTGCAATTAGGAATATCGTTGCGAATGCGCAGCTTTGCTACACCTATTGGTATTAGTCTATGCGCAGTGATTATCGGTTTGGCTATGTACGCTGCTAACTTAGGTATGTTTTTCCCGTTTTCACTACTCACAATTGGCATGAGTGTTTTGAATCAGGCTGGGCTTACTGACATACAGAATACTTTATTTTGGATAGTAAATTTAACTTTTGTCATTATTTTTGCGTCGATATCTATTCGCAGCTTGAAGAATAAAGATATTGTCTCAACCTAATGATGCTTGGAGGAATTAAGATGAAAAAAATATTGCTAATGCTGGGACTTGTCATCGTGCTTGGTGGTGTTTGCTTGTGGTTTTTCTTAACCCCAGAGAAGCTAACACCTGAAAATCCTGCGGGAAAAACGATCTATTATACAATAATATCCGATTCTGGTATTCACGATAACAATGGACGTTATGACTATGAATTAACGGCCTACAATAAGAATGGGAAGGAAAAAAAGCTTGAATTTTCGGCTGGAAAGCAATTGAGAGAAGGAGCGTATATCCAACTTAATTACACACGGATTCGAGGCGTCACTTATTGGGAAGAAATTGCCTTCGAGGAGTTGCCAGAAGCGGTACAACAGAAATATCAAAAATAAAAAGAGTTTATCTGTAGCGGCAGCAATAACAAATGTTTTCTGTGCGAAAGCGAAGCGACAGCAACAAATGTTTTCTGTGCGA
>NZ_JARVRU010000054.1:0-22700 GCF_030209535.1 Lysinibacillus sp. fls2-241-R2A-57 | reverse complement strand
TAATCACGATATTCTTGTGTTATTTTTTTAGTCATTCGGTACACGCCCTTTAAAAGAGTTATTTCTATAATAGCTACTCTCAGTTTTCCGTGTCCACTTCCTTGGCACTAGGAGCCGAAGAAGGACGGCACTAACACCGATATGCTTCGGGGAGCTGTAAGTGAGCTTTGATCCGGAGATTTAGCCTCGAAAGTAATCGGGTAAGCCCAAGGAGTAGCCACCACTCCAATCAACTACATTGTATACTTTTTAACAAACTTTTCAGGCTCATCACCCTAAAGTGTGGTTGATTTCCGTTCCAACAAGGCGCTTTCCTAAAGGCGTTAGATGAGCCATTTTTCTTCATACTTCTATAATGCGTGACCTGAACCGCCGTCAATGTTTACAGAAGTTCCTGTCACATAGCTAGCTGCATCTGATACTAAAAAAGTAATGACATTTGCCGCTTCTTGAGTATCCCCTACGCGACCAAGTGGAATCGCTTGACCTACTTTGCGAGAATAATCATTCCACGAAAGCTCCGGTTTTTCTTCTTTCCATTTCTTCTCTATTTGATCACTTCGAATAAGCCCGATACAAACAGAATTTACACGAATATTGTCTTTACCTAAGTCTTTGCTCATAGCTTTCGTTAATGCAAGACCTGCTGCACGACTTACAGTAGTAGGAAGTGAGCTTGCTGGTGGTGTTTTAGCCATTACCGCAGTCACATTAACTATTGCACCGCCACCAACCTTACGTAAATGAGGTACAGCATATTTGGAACAATTGACAGCACCAAACACTTTTAAATCTAAATCAGCCTGCCATAGCTCACTACTAACCGATTCAAATGGATTTGCTGAAGCTGTACCAGCATTATTTATAAGAATATCAAGGCGACCGAAATGCTCTACTGCCCGTTCAATTAAGTACTTACAATCCTTTTCCTTTGTAATATCAGTTGGGACAATTAAAACGTCCTCACCTGTTTCGTTTTTAATACCCCCAGCGGCCACTTGGAGCTGTTTTTCGCCACGAGCGCAAAGCACGACCTTCGCCCCCTCTTTCACAAGCTGCATCGCCGTGTAATAACCAATTCCCTTACTTGAACCTGTAATAACTGCTACTTTCCCCTTTAAGCCTAGTTCCATTTGTCTCCCCCCGATTTTTTGTTCTAATTCACTTGTTCGGTAGGCGTCCGTTACATATGCAAAATTCTAGCGGTCAGTTGCCGATATCTATCCGTCATTTCGCTTATTCTATCCACCGCTTTGCCAGGTCTATCCGTCGATTCGCCAGCTCTATTCGCCGCTCCGAAAGGTCTATCTGTTGGTTCACCAGTTCTACCTGGCAGATCCTACTTCTAGTCTATTACTTTATATATTCTAAATCGAACTATATTTTTCGAATATTCATTCGATACATTTACTTTATCAAAATTACAAGTACTATACAAAAAAACGGCTACAAAGCAAATGCTTATAGCCGTTCCATAGTGTTGAAAAACAATTGTGAACTTTGTAGCGCGTTAAATGAGGGTGATTTACTCGCTTTCTTATGGGCGCGATTCTTGGCATTTTATTAGCGATTCATGATGCTATCGGTGGTTCTCATGTTGCTATCAGCGGTTCTCGGCTTTTTATCAGCGATTTTCTCGTTGTTATCAGCGATTCTCAGCTTTTTATCAGCGATTTTCTTGTTGTTATCAGCGATTCTCAACTCGTTTCTGTCGCTTCGCTTTCGCGCAAAAAACATCTGTTGGCCTAAGTGCTCATCGGACACCAGGAAAGCGCCCAGTCGGAACGGAAATCACCTCCTCGTTTTGCCGAAGAACCATACTTTGAAAATAGTTTTTCAACAAAATTAAACGGCTACAAAGCAAATGCTTTATAGCCGTTTTCATAAACTTTATTATTTTTTTGCTACAATATGGATTGGGTTGCCAAGTAATACTTCAGCAGCTTCCATTGTAATTTCACCTAATGTTGGGTGAGCATGGATTGTTAATGCAATATCTTCCGCAGTCATGCCACCTTCAATAGCTAAGCCCATTTCAGCGATCATATCAGATGCACCAGCACCTACGATTTGAGCACCGATTAATAAGCCATCTTCTTTACGAGCAACAAGCTTCACGAAACCTTCTGTTTGGTTTAATGCAAGTGCACGACCATTTGCTGCGAATGGGAATTTCGCTGCAGTGTATTCAATGCCTTCAGCTTTTGCTTCATCTTCGTTATAACCAACTGTTGCCATCTCTGGATCTGTGAAGCATACAGCAGGAATCGCTAAATAATCAACGATTGATTTTTCACCAGCGATTGCTTCAGCAGCAACTTTACCTTCGTAAGATGCTTTATGAGCAAGCTGAGGACCTGCTACAATATCACCAATTGCATAGATGTTTGGAATATTTGTACGACATTGTTTGTCAACATTGATTAGACCACGTTCACCGAATTCAACACCGATTTCAGCAAGGCCCATTTCATCTGTATTTGGACGACGACCTACAGTCACTAATACATAGTCAGCTTCAACCTTTTTCTCTTCTCCGCCAACTTCATAAGTTACTACTACGCCGTTTTCTGTTTCTTCAACGCCTTTTGCAGATGCGTTTACTTCCATTTCAACGCCTTTCTTTTTAAGGCCTTTTTTCACGATTTGTGTCATTTGTTTTTCGAAGCCAGCTAAGATATCTTTTCCGCCTTCGATAATTGTTACTTGTGAGCCAAGATTAGCATAAGCTGAACCTAACTCAGTACCAATGTAGCCTCCACCGATAACAACTAATTTACCAGGAACTTCTTGTAAAGAAAGTGCGCCAGTAGAGTTTAGTACGCGATCAGTGAATTTAAATGTTGGAATTTCAACTGGGCGAGAACCTGTTGCAATAATTACATTGTTAAATGTGTAAGTTTGAGCAGATTCACCATTGATGATACGTACTGAATGAGCGTCAACGAAATAAGCTTCACCTTGTACAATTTCAACTTTGTTACCTTTAAGTAAGCCTTCAACACCGCCAGTTAATTTTTTAACAACGCTGTCTTTAAATGCTTGTGCTTTTGAGAAGTCTAATTTTACATCAGAAGCGATGATACCCATGTCATCTGAATGTTTAGCATGCTCAAAACGGTGACCTACTGAAATTAATGCTTTTGATGGGATACAACCTACGTTTAAGCACACACCACCAAGTACATTTTTTTCAACGATTGTTACTTTTTGGCCAGTTTGAGCTGCACGGATTGCTGCTACATATCCTCCAGGACCTGAACCAATGACAAGAGTATCTGTTTCGATTGGGAAATCTCCTACTACCATTTTTGTTACGCCTCCATTAATAATAATTCTGGTTCACTTAACAAACGCTTTAAGTGATTTAAAGCATTTTGCGCAGTGGCTCCATCAATCATACGATGATCAAAGCTCAATGATAATGCTAACACAGGTGCGGCTACAATTTCACCATTTTTTATTACAGGTTTTTCTGAAATTCGACCAATACCTAAAATCGCTACTTCAGGATGATTAATTACCGGAGTAAACCACTGTCCTCCTGCAGAGCCGATATTCGTAATCGACATCGAAGCGCCCTTCATTTCATGTGGTGCAAGCTTACCTTCACGTGCTTTAGTCGCTAACTCATTAATTTCATTAGATACCGCAAACACAGATTTACGATCTGCGTGCTTAATAACAGGTACTAATAAGCCTTTTTCTGTATCTGCTGCAATACCAACATTATAGTAGTGCTTCTGAATAATTTCTTGAGTTGCATCATCTAATGAGCGGTTAAATTCTGGGAATTCGCGTAAAGTTGAAATTAGCGCTTTAACTACGTATGGTAAGTACGTTAATTTGACACCCTTTTCAGCAGCGATATCTTTGAATTTTTTACGATGCGCTACAAGAGCTGTTACATCGACTTCATCCATCAGTGTAACATGTGGAGCCGTTTGTTTCGAGTGAACCATTGCTTTTGCAATCGCTTTTCGAATGCCCGACATTTTCTCACGTGTTTCAGGGAATTCTCCTTCAAGGACTACTGGCGCTGCGTGTACAGCTGTTTCTTGTTGAACAGCTTCTTCATTAGCAACTTGTGCTTCAGCTTCTACAGTGCCTCCACCATTTAGGAAATTCTCAATATCTTGTTTTAAAATACGACCATTTTTGCCGGTACCTTTAACTTCACGAATATTGACATCATTGTCTCGTGCAAATTTACGTACTGAAGGCATTGCAATGATACGTTTATTGTCATCTGCTACAGCTTCAGACTTTTCAGGAGCTTTCTCTGGAGTCTTTTCCGGAGCCTGCTCAGCTTTAACAGGTGCTTTTTCTACTTTCTGACCTGACTCAGCCGTTGCTTGAACTTGAGCTTCTGTTTTCGCCTCAGCATGGTCATCGCCTTTTAGTTTTAAGTCTTCATAGCCAGGTGCATCAAAGCGGATTAAGACATCACCAACAACTGCTACTGTGCCTTCTCCTACTAAAACTTCCTCAACTGTCCCTTCAACTGGAGAAGGGATTTCTACTACTGCTTTATCGTTTTGTACTTCACAAAGAATATCGTCTTCTTTTACTGTATCTCCAGCTTTAACGAACCATTTTACGATTTCTCCTTCGTGAATACCCTCGCCAATATCCGGTAATCTGAATTCAAATGCCATGTGTACCCATCCTTTCTATTTACTGTTCTTCAAGTTTCTACTGAAACGAAGTTAGAATGTTAAAACTTTTTTCGCTGTTGCCATTACATCTTTATAGTTCGGTAACCAAACACCTTCAGCTTGTGGGAATGGGTACACAGTATCTGGTGCAGCCACACGAAGTACAGGTGCTTCTAAGCTTAAAATCGCACGCTCTGTAATCTCAGCCACTACATTTGCCGCAATACCAGCTTGTTTTTGGGCTTCTTGTACAACGATTGCACGACCTGTTTTTTCAACTGATGCAATAATAGTTTCAATATCAATTGGTTGAATTGTACGTAAATCAATAACTTCTACAGAGTGACCTTCTTTTTCCAGCTCTTCTGCAGCTTTTAAGCTTTCGTGAACCATTAAACCATAGGCAATAATCGTTAAATCTTTACCTTCACGTTTTACATCCGCTTTACCTAGTGGAATTTCGTATGCTTCCTCAGGTACCTCTTCACGGAACGAACGGTATAATTTTAAATGCTCTAAGAAAATAACTGGATTATCATTTCGAATAGAAGAAATCAGTAAACCTTTAGCATCGTATGGTGTTGAAGGTACAACAACCGTTAAACCTGGTTGTGCTGTCATTAAGCTCTCTAAGCTATCAGAGTGCATTTCTGGTGTATGCACTCCACCACCGAATGGAGAACGAATTGTTACTGGTGCATTATAGACACCGCCGCTACGATAGCTCATACGTGCTAATTGACCACTAATTGAATCCATTACTTCAAAAACGAAGCCGAAGAACTGAATTTCAGGAACTGGACGGAAACCTTCTAGAGAAAGACCGACTGCTAAGCCACCAATACCTGATTCTGCTAATGGTGTATCGAATACACGGTCAACACCAAATTCTTTTTGTAGGCCTTCAGTTGCGCGGAATACCCCACCGTTGACACCTACATCTTCCCCGAATACAAGAACGTTTTCATCATTCTTTAATTCTGTACGAAGTGCATCTGTAATTGCTTGAATCATCGTCATTTGTGCCATAGGTTATTTCGACTCCTTCTCTTTGTAGATTTCATACTGTTCTTTTAAATTAGATGGCATTTCGCCTTTATACATGTTTTCCATTAACTCTGTTACTTTTTGTTTTGGAGCTGCATCAGCTTTTTTAATAGCCTCTTTAATTTCTTCTTTTGCACGCTCAATTACAGCCTCTTCTTTTTTCTCATCCCATAGACCTTTCGCCTCTAGGTATTTACGGAAGCGTACAAGAGGGTCTTTTTGTGCCCATTCGCTATCTGTATCAGATGTACGATAACGCGTTGGATCATCCCCTGCCATTGTATGAGGACCATAGCGATAGCATAGTGTTTCAATTAACGTTGGACCTTCGCCATTCACTGCGCGCTCACGTGCATCACGCGTTGCTACGTAAACAGCTAATGCATCCATTCCATCTACTAAAATACTTGGTAAGCCTGCTGCTACACCTTTTTGAGCAATTGTTTTTGCAGCTGTTTGTAATTCACGAGGTGTTGAAATCGCATACTGGTTATTTTGTACAATGAAGATTGCTGGTGATTTAAATGCACCTGCAAAGTTAATGCCTTCATAGAAATCCCCTTGTGATGAACCACCATCACCTGTATAAGTTACAGCTACTGCTTTTTTACCACGCTTTTGAAGACCAAGTGCTACACCTGCTGCTTGTACATATTGGGCTCCGATAATAATTTGAGGAGGTAATACGTTTACGCCTTCTGGCACTTGGTTTCCAGCGAAATGACCACGTGAGAATAAAAACGCTTTATCTAAAGGTAAACCATGCCATACGATTTGTGGTACATCACGGTAACCTGGTAAAATCCAATCTTCTTTTTCTAACGCATATTGTGAAGCAAGTTGTGACGCTTCTTGACCTGCTGTTGGAGCATAGAAACCTAATCGACCTTGACGGTTAAGAGAAATAGAGCGTTGGTCTAAAATACGTGTATAAACCATACGCGTCATTAGTTCAACTAGCTCCTCATCAGATAACTTCGGGTCTGCCTCGTCATTTATAATTTCGCCTTCTTCATTCAAAATTTGAAACAATTCAAACTTATCTTCGATTTCAGTTAGCGTTTGTTTAGCATCAAAAATATTGTTGTTTTTCTTGCTCATTTGTCACATCTCCCTTTCAACTGTATTAAAATAAATCACCTTTTTAACTAGTACAACTTATTCTTTGCACTCAGTATACTGAATAAAATACGGTCGGTCAATCATATATTACGCGTACAAAATAAGATTTTTTCTGAAATAACGACTAAACACCTCTGTCTTATTCTGTATCATTAAATAACAACAACTGTATTATAACAATATGTTTAAAGTGCACAATTATTAGGTTTTCCTATACGATCACCAATAGTAGAATGCCCCAGTTCTAGACAATCTAATAGCTATAAAAAAATTTTTTAAGTATATTCAAATAAGGTCTTTTTTCATGTGATTGTTTTAATACGTGATGTATACTTATAAGTAAGGCCTAAAAGTTGAAAGGAAGATTCACATATGATTTTAATGGATGATATTATTCGCGAAGGACATCCGACTTTACGCACAAAAGCCGAGGAGGTTAAATTCCCTTTAACCGATGAAGTAAAACAGCTTGCAGAAGACATGCTTCAATATTTAATAAACAGCCAAGACCCTGAAATTGCAGATAAATATGATTTACGTAGCGGCATTGGATTAGCTGCCAATCAAGTAAATAGTCTACATCGAATGTTTGCCCTTCATTTAAAAGATGAGAGTGGCGAACAACTAAGCTTTGTAGCAATCAACCCTAAAATTGTCAGTCACTCTGTAGAAAACACATACCTTTCTACAGGCGAAGGTTGCCTTTCTGTAGATCGCAATGTCCCAGGTTATGTACCACGCCACGCTCGCGTTACAGTTAAATTTAAAACAGTCGATGGTGAAGAGAAAAAATTAAGACTTAAAGGCTTGCCTGCTATAGCCTTCCAACACGAATTAGACCACCTTAACGGTATAATGTTTTACGATCGCATAAATGAAAAAAATCCATTTACGGAAATTCCGGATTCTACTCCATATGAGCGTGATTAGAAGCACGATGTAAAGAAAACAACCTTACAGTTATTTTACATCTGCAGGGAGCTGTTTTCTTTTCAATTGCGATTATTCATCTAACTAAAGACCAAAACAAAAGCAACTAGCTGTAGTATTATCTCCAACTAGTTGCTTCTTTATCTTTAATTAGATGATTTTTAATTCGCGCATAATTTTAGCAAGGCCGTCCTCATCCACATGATCTGCAACATGAGTAGCAACAGCCTTCACTCTCTCATGTCCATTCCCCATCGCCACACCTGTTCCAACAGCCTGTAGCATTTCTATATCATTCATACCATCTCCAAAAGCAATGGCATCATTTAGTGTCAGCCCCATTTTTTCAAGAACCTTTTCAATACCAGCAGCCTTCGAGCCACCCTTTGGTAAAATATCACAAGAATAGTGATGCCAGCGTACAAATTGTACGTTCGGAAATGCTTCACAATATAAATGTTCATCTTTTTCTTCCATAAAAATAAGTGTTTGATAGACATCGTTCTGCATATAATAAGTTGAGTCTAAATTTGGATACTGGTATTTTAAAGTATTTAAACTTTCTGCCACCATATCGTTATTTTCAACAGATGCAATCATTTGTTTGTCATCTAAAAATACTACAGGTTCGTTCCGTGCTTCACCAAAGGCAACGATTTTGGCTAGCTCGTCTTTCTCAATACCGTTTGTATAGACAACCTCACCACGATACACAACATATTGTCCATTAAAAGTCACATACGTATTAATATCTAGCTCTTCTAGTAAGGATTGAATCATGAAAGGTGCACGCCCAGTTGCAATCGCTAGCTCATATCCTTTCCGACGAGCTTCAAAAAGTGCTTCTTTCGCAGAAGCAGGTAATATTTTTTCACTATTATAAAGCGTACCATCTACATCAAAAAATAAAATTTTCTTCATCTTATAATCCCCTTCATTATGTATTATTTTGCCAAGGCTAATAACTTTACACAGGCATATTTTTTTATTATAATGATCCTAAGGAGTGATGTGCCATGCTGAAGAAACTCAAACGGAAATTATTGAAGCAACTTCGCGGCATACTCGGAAAAAAATCAATTGCCTAACATTTGCCCTTCATTATTTGAAGGGCTTTTCTTTATTTTAGAGTAACTGCATGATAATATAAAGGAAATGCATTTATTTGGCTATGTGCAACCACTGTCTCAATGTTTTATTCAATTACGCCTTGTCGTAGTGCAAATTTTGAAACCCTGAGATACAAGAACTTCAAACGCCTTATTTCTTTCTCAAGTATACTAGAAATTCGCTGTTTTTTCTTGTAGCACGTGTGTGGTATTAGTCAAAGGTGCAATAAAATTGTACGCAATAAAAGGAGAGCAAACTATGATTTACAAAGTTTATTATCAAGAATATGCAAATGAGATTCCAGTTCGCGAAAACACTAAAAGTCTATACCTTGAAGCTGCTTCAGAGCGCGAAGTACGTGAAAAGCTAAAAGACCGAAACTACAACATTGAGTTCATTCAACTGCTTGAAGGTAACTATTTAACTTACGAACAAGCAAGTCCGAACTTCATCTTGGAGGAAATTTAACAAACATGAAGTTTGTTAAAAATGACCAAGCAGCTGTTTTCGCGCTCGGCGGACTGGGCGAAATCGGCAAAAACACTTACGGCGTTCAATTTCAAGATGAAATTATCTTAATCGATGCCGGCATTAAATTTCCAGAAGACGACTTACTCGGCATTGACTATGTTATTCCAGATTATACGTATTTAGTACGTAACGTCGACAAAATCAAGGGATTATTTATTACGCATGGACATGAGGATCATATCGGTGGTATCCCCTACTTATTACGTCAAGTAAATGTCCCTGTCTACGGCGGTAAGCTAGCACTCGGCTTATTACGCAATAAATTAGATGAACACGGCTTGCTTCGTACAACAAAACTTATCGAAATTAAAGAAGAGGATATTATTAAATTCAGAAAAACATCTGTCAGCTTCTTTAGAACAACACATAGTATTCCAGATGCTTACGGAGTTGTCGTAAAAACGCCACCCGGTAACATCGTGCATACAGGTGACTTTAAATTTGACTTTACACCAGTAGGCGAGCCAGCTAACTTAACAAAAATGGCTGAAATCGGTCGCGACGGAGTACTGTGCTTACTTTCAGATAGTACAAATGCAGAAAAGCCAAATTTCACAATGTCAGAACGGACAGTTGGAAAAAGTATCGATGAAATTTTCCGTAAAGTTGATAGTCGTATTATCTTTGCAACTTTTGCATCAAACATTCATCGTTTACAACAAGCAACAGATGCTGCCATAAAATACGGAAGAAAAATCGCTGTCTTTGGCCGTTCAATGGATAATGCCATTACAATCGGTCGTGAACTTGGTTATATTAATGCACCGAAGGATACATTCATTGATGCCCAAAGCATTAATCGACTTCCTGCTAATGAAGTTATGATATTATGTACAGGCTCTCAAGGTGAACCAATGGCAGCCCTTTCTCGTATTGCCAATGGTACACATCGTCAAATTCAAATTCAGCCTGGTGACACAGTTATCTTCTCTTCTTCGCCAGTACCAGGAAATACGGTAAGTGTAAATAAGATTATCAACCTACTTTTCCGTGCAGGTGCAGAAGTTATTCATGGTGCACTTAATAATATCCATACGTCTGGTCACGGTTCTCAAGAAGAACAAAAATTGATGCTACGCTTAATGAAGCCTAAATTCTTTATGCCAATTCACGGTGAATTCCGTATGTTGAAAATGCATACTCATCTAGCAGAAGATTGTGATGTTCCACTTGAAAATTCATTCGTTATGGAGAATGGTGACGTGCTAGCATTAAGCCCCAATGAGGCACATGTTGCTGGTCGTATCCCTTCAGGAGACGTTTATATTGATGGCAATGGTATTGGAGATATCGGCAATATCGTCTTACGTGATCGACGCATTCTTTCTGAAGAAGGTTTAGTGATCGTTGTTGTAAGTGTGGATATGGAAAATCAAAAAATGGTTTCTGGCCCAGACATTATTTCACGAGGCTTTGTTTACATGCGTGAGTCAGGTACGATGATTAATGAAGCACAAAAAATGCTAAATCGTCACCTGAATGAGTCAATTCAAAGCAAAACTCCTCAATGGACTGAGCTGAAAAATGAAATTACTGACGTATTAGGACCATATTTATTTGAAAAAACAAAACGTCGACCAATGATTTTACCGATTATAATGGAGGTTTAGCCTCATTACTAAGAAGCTACGCAAATTGCGTAGCTTCTTTTTTAATCGGTTCTTGCCCCTGCTTAGAGTGTAGTTCACGAAAAACATGTAGCCCAACAAAAAAGCCCAAAACGGCGATAGCAAAAAAAAGTGAAGAACCCTTAACAAACAGCAAAATATTTTTTTAAAATTTTGAAACCTCTCTTTTTTATTTTCCGTATATAGTAGTATCAAAACAAAAGAGGAGAGTTCTTATGTTAGATAAAATCCTTCATTCCATACTCAATGGGTCATCTAAAAAACATCATCATTCATCTAGTAGTCGCCAAAAGTATTCCAAACGTCATAATTATTATGGGCACAAACATTATAAACGTAGCCATCGAAAAAGCTCACGTAGCTTCTTTAGTTCAAGGAGTTTCTTCAGTAGCTAATGTGGTGGAATCAATTATTAGAAAAACGTTTTGATCAAGAAGTTCAACAGTATATAACAGAGCAGCAAAATTTCGCTTTTGTTAAATTTCTTGGTTTCGGCTCATACGGTCGAACATATTTAATAGAAGAAAAATCCACGAGAAAGCTTTATGTTTTAAAATGCCTGCGTTTAAAACATCGTCGTCATAAAAAAACGAAAAATAAATTTATGCAGGAAATTGAAATTCTCCAGCGTTTAACAATGTCTAGTATTCCGTCTATTCAATTAACAGGCACTATTCAAAACATACCTTTTTTTATTATGGATTATATAAATGGCCAAACATTTGAACAGCTCATTTTTGACGAAGGCCAAACATTCACAATCTCTGAGTCGCTTTTAATCACGAAACAACTATTGCAACAAATAATTGTTTTACATGAAAATGGCATAGTACATCGAGATTTACGTATCCCTAATATTTTATTTGCCAATCAACAATTGTATATTATTGATTTCGGCCTTGCTTCCGTTAAAAAAAATGTGGATTTCTCTTCAATCCAAAACCCAAAGCGAGCCGAAAATCATATTAGCGATTTATATTTTGTTGGTCATTTTTTATTATATTTACTTTACTCAAGCTACAAACCTTCTACAAATAAAGAAAAACCTTGGCAAGAAGAATTGGCTCTACCGAATGATGTGAAAAATTTCCTTGAACGATTATTATGGATTCAACAGCCTTTTAACAGTTCAAAGGAAGCACTACAGTTACTACCAGTCAATTTAGACTCAGCAGATAAACAATACGTCCGGATTATGAATTGTGCCAGCATTGAATAAAGATAAAAAAATAGAATTGTTCACCCCGTTAGTGAACAATTCTATCCCTATAGATCAATTATACCTCGGCATAATTGCGTCCAGATTCGGCTTTAACTTCTTTCAGCGGATGTTTGGACCCCCGCTGAAAAGCGACTTAAAACCACATTGATCTCACCGCCTATAGTGGTGAGATCAATGCTGAAAGAAGTTAAATTTTAAAATATTTCGTTAATCCATAAGCAACCCATCTACACTCTGGCTGTAAGCGTAAATTTTCGATTAAACCTTTTACAATTGGTTTACTATAGGTTAGATTTTCAAGTTGAGATTTTAGCAATTCAAGAGACTCGCGTTCAATTGACTCCTCTAAGTCACTTAGGTGTTGATCGATTAATTGTAACAAAGATTCCTTTGTAACTTCTTCATTACATGGTTTTGCTGTCAATTGAACAAGCTCTTCTGTGATAAAAGGAATCGTTGTATACCGTGCTATAATATCCGTCTTTTCTGCTAAAGATTTTGCCAATTGATCTAAATCTAATGGTATATCGGAAAAAATACAAAGTTCTGCATAACTCTTCATAAATCCTTTAATGCAGTACATAACATCATATTTTGTCTTGCTTAGTTCATCCCGATATAGTTGCTCAAGCATATAGATGATCGACTTTGACATATCCGCATCATAAGCACTTATTTTTTGGAGCAATTCCTTTTTTGTAAAAAGAAGTTTCTCATTAAAAAAAACGCGGGCAGATGCAGAATGTTTTTTAAATGCTTGAAAAACACTTTTGTAAAACTCAACAATTTTGACATCTTTACTAAGCGAACTTCTGACTACATGGTCAATTTCGGTAACAAGTTGCTGTAGATAGTACTCTACCATCGAAAAAAGAAGTTCGTCCTTTGTTTTAAAAGATAAATAAAATGCTCCTTTTGAAATTCCACATCGTTCTGTAATTTGCTGTACAGATGTAGCTTCAAATCCTTGTTCCGAGAATAACTCTAATGCTTTTTCCATAATTAATTGCTTTTTTAACATACTTTTAATTCTCTCCTAATGTATTTCATTGACAAGTGACCAATTAGTCATTAGTATAAATAATTGAAATTAGTAAGTCAATAAAGGGTAGGTGTAAAGGTGAAAGGTTTAGTTAATTTCGTATTGAAAAACAAATTGGCAGTGTGGCTATTAACAATTATCATCACTGTCTCCGGTATTTATTCAGGTACAAAAATGAAAATGGAATCCATACCTGATATTTCTATACCATATTTAATTGTTATGGGTGTTTATCCCGGCGCAACACCTGAACAGATCATGAATGAACTTTCCATTCCATTTGAAAAATCAATCGAAGGCTTAGAAGATGTTAAGGCCGTTTACTCAACATCCTCTTCAAACGTAGCACAAGTTCAAGTTGAATATGACTACGGCATTGATATGGATGAGAAAAAGCGCCAATTAGAGTCCGCTTTAGATAATGTAAAATTACCTGAAGGTGCTCAAAAGCCAACAATTATGGCCATCAGTATGAATATGATGCCTGTTGTGGCTTTATCAGTTAGTAGCTCTAAGGAAGATATTGTTGAATTAACATCAACGGTAGAAGACATTTTACTTCCTAAAATCGAAAAAATTGATGGTGTTGCTTCTGCAACCATTACAGGTCAGCACATTAATCAAGTGTCATTTAAATATGATGAAAAGAAAATGGCTGAGCTCGGCTTAACAGAAGAATCAGTTCAGCAAATGATTCAAGCAAGTGATATGTCACTTTCACTCGGTTTATATCAATTTACTGTCGGCGAGCAAGCTGTTTCGGTAGACGGTAAAGTTAAATCTGTAGATGAATTAAAAAACTTATTAATCCCAGTTACACCTTCAGCTGCAAACCCTTCTCCATTCGTTCGCTTAGGTGATATTGCAACGATTGAAGTAGAAGGTAAAGTACAATCTGTATCACGTACAAATGGTAAAGATGCGATTGCTATTCAAATTGTTAAAAGCCAAGATGCAAATACGGTAACAGTCGTAAATGCTGTAAAGGATCTCATTAAAGAAGAAGAAAAATTAATAGACGGCTTAAAAGTGGAAATCTCACTTGACCAAGGTGCTCCGATTGAAGATTCAGTCTTCACAATGATTGAAAAAGCAGTATTTGGTGGCGCAATTGCCGTACTAATTATTTTACTATTCTTACGTGATTTCAAATCAACAATTATTTCAATTATCTCTATCCCAGTTTCAATATTCATGGCTTTACTACTATTAAACTGGATGGATATCACATTAAACATTATGACCCTCGGTGCGATTACCGTAGCGATTGGTCGTGTAATTGATGACTCCATTGTAGTTGTTGAAAATATTTATCGACGTATCCATTTAAAAGAAGAAAAATTAACCGGTCGTGCCCTTATTCGTGAAGCGACACTTGAAATGTTCAAACCAATCCTTTCTTCTACATTAGTAACTGTAGCAGTTTTCGCTCCTTTAATTTTTGTAGGTGGTATGGTTGGCGAATTATTCATGCCGTTTGCGTTAACAATGTCATTTGCGCTAGGTGCTTCATTAATCGTGGCGATTACAATAGTTCCAGCTTTATCTCACTTCCTATTCCGTAAAAAATTATACGGTGAGAAAAAAGAAAGTCAGCATAAAGAAGTTGGTAAACTAGCTACTTGGTATAAAGGTGTACTAGAAAAAGCATTAAACCATAAGATCATTACATCGGTTATAGCGATTGTACTGCTTGTTGGTTCTCTTGCATTAACACCACTCATCGGCTTCAGTTTCATGGGCTCTCAAGAAGAAAAGGTGATGTACTTATCGTATACACCTGCTACAGGCGAGCTAATGAAAGATACAGAAGCAAATGTGGCAACAATAGAAAAAGAATTAATGAAACGCAAAGATATTGATATTTTACAAGTCTCTATCAATGACCCTAAAAATGTTGATCCTGCTGCAACGATGATGGGCGGCGGCGCTGGTGGTGCATTAATGTACCTCATCTTTGATCCAGATATGGAGGA
Organism: Lysinibacillus sp. fls2-241-R2A-57; assembly: GCF_030209535.1. Lineage (NCBI taxonomy): Bacteria > Bacillati > Bacillota > Bacilli > Caryophanales > Bacillaceae > Lysinibacillus > Lysinibacillus sp. fls2-241-R2A-57. The sequence goes on along the minus strand of NZ_JARVRU010000054.1, from coordinate 7,434 downwards.
CTTCCCTGAAGCACGTAAAGAAGTAGAAGACTATATAGCTAACATTGGTCAATCAGGAAAATGGAAATCTCAAAACTTCTCGTCAATGTCTGGGTCTTCAAATGAAGTAAGCTACTCATTATATAGTGAGGACTTAGATAAGCTTCGTGATGCTGTGAAACAAGTCGAAGGTGCATTAAAAGAAGTTGATGGCTTAGAAGACATTAAATCTAATAATGAAGATCCATATGTTGAGCATACCTTAAAAGTAGATCAAAAGAATGTTCTACAATATGGTTTAACTACTGCTCAAATTGTAATGGCCTTGAACGCCAATACATCACCAGAAGTTTTAACATCAGTCAAATATGATGGTGAAGATATTGATGTCATTGTACAACGTGAAGCAAAGGCAGCAGCTACTTCTCTTGATGATGTATTAGCTACTGAAATCAAGACCGCTTTAGGCACAACAATGACAATCGGTGAATTAGTAAAGGTAGAAGAAGGCACTACGCTTAATTCATTATCTCGCTCTAAGGGCGAATATTACGCAACAGTTTCTGGTACGATTACTGAAGAAGATATTTCAAAAGTAACTTCGGCTACTGATAAAAAGATCGATAAATTAGATTTACCTAAAGGTGTAACGACAGGTGTTGCAGGTGTGGCTGCAGATATGCAAGAAACATTTACACAGCTTGGAATTGCTATGTTAGCTGCAATCGCTATCGTGTACTTCATTCTAGTAGTAACATTCGGTGAAGGTTTAGCACCATTCGCTATTCTGTTCTCACTACCATTCGCAGTAATTGGGGCATTTGTCGGCTTGTTTGTCACAAATCAAACAATTTCTGTTTCTGTTATGATGGGACTCTTAATGCTGATTGGTATCGTTGTAACAAATGCCATCGTATTAGTAGACCGCATTATCCATATGGAACGCGACGGACTCGTTATGCGGGAGGCCATTCTAGAAGCAGGTGCCACTCGTTTACGCCCAATTCTAATGACAGCCATTGCAACAATCGGAGCGATGATCCCAATGGCACTCGGCGGTGGTGGCAGTGGTCTAATTTCAAAAGACCTAGCAATTACTGTAATTGGTGGTTTACTATCTTCGACATTATTAACATTAGTAGTTGTACCAATCGTCTATGAAATGTTATCTAAAATGTTAAAGAAAAACCGCAAAGATATTGAAGAAAATTAATAATTATATGTAAAATAAGGGCTCTCCTATGAAGAAGGACACCGAAAAAGTCCATTAATTAAATTAGGCAGTTGAAAGTTCTGTTAAATCGAACTTTCAACTGCCTTTTTACTTTAGGTTCTATAATATTTTTTGGGGCATTCACACAATTACCCGCATAAGAAAAGCACAGATTCACTGATTTATATATACTTGATTTGTCGAGAAACAAGTAATAGAAAAACTGTATGATTTTCATCGCCCATGAAGGAGGTCCTTTTTTCTATGTTTAGAAGAAACATTATACTCATTTGTACAAGCTTAGCTGGGACACCCCCTCCCAATCTCAACTAAAAAGCTTTCCGATAATTTACAAATATTGTTATAATAAATTACATTAAAATGCTTTCACAAATAAGGGAGGGGTTTTGTGAGCGACAACATTTTTAAACAAACCATACCTGTTTTAAAAACAACAAGACTTACATTAAGGCCGATTTCTTCAAATGATTTAGAAGCAATGTTTTATCTTCATTCAGTAGAAGATTCCCACCTCTAAAGGTGGTGAGATGAATGCTGATGTGGTTCCTTTTTAGTGGGTATCCAAATACCTACTGAATGAAGATAAAGCCTCCGGCGGATGTCACGGATTTTGAAAGGAATGAATTGTGCGGGCACAATTCAAAATCCGGACGCAATTACGCCAAGGCGAAATTGATTATGCTTCCTGCGAAAATGTAGCACGCTTTGTTACATGGGATGCACATAAAAGTTTAGACGATACAAAAGAGTTTATTGAATTAATTTTAAACTGGTATAAACAAGGCAAACACCTATTATGGGGCATTGAATATGAGCAGAAATTGATTGGCACTATTGACTTTGTTTCAATTAATGATCAGCATAAATTTGCGGAGATTGGTTATGTTCTTTCTGAGGGATATTGGAATCAAGGAATTACAACTGAAGCAACAAAAAAATTGATTGACTATGGATTTAATGAGTTAAAGTTCGTTCGAATCCAAGCACGGTGCTTTGAAGAAAATATCGGTTCCCAAAAAGTAATGGAAAAATCGGGTATGCTTTATGAGTGTCTGTTACGAAAAAGTATGTTTGTTAGGTAATCATCAAAATGTGAAAATGTATGCTATTATTGACAATGATTATTTTACAAAGATTGAGCCTTGCTGAAAATTCAACAAGGCTCTACTTATTTAGTTTACAATCACGCCTCGTACTATAGACATTTTTGCAATAGGTAGTACTTTTAATTCGATTTGTGTTTCTTAAACGTTAAATAATTTTGACATGTAATACTCGTCCATATATTCACCATCAACATATAGGGAATGTCTTTTAGTTCCCTCAACTTCAAACCCCATTTTTTTATATAAAGCTATGCCTGCTGTATTACTCACCATTACTGTAAGTTCCAAGCGATGAATGCCCTTCTCTTTTGCCCAATCGTCTAAGTGGCCAAATAATGCAGTGCCAATTTTTCTTCCTCTATACTCACTATGGATGCCAATTACAATATAGGCTCGATGTGAAAGTCTAGATGGTGTACTCCCTTGAACAATTAAATAACCGACCACTGTCTGATCTATTTCAGCTATAAATAATGCTGAATGACGGTTATTGTTAATATTCTCAATAACTCTAGTAAATTGTTCAGCTTCTAACTGTCGTTCACCTGGCCCGAATAACATAAAATTAGACTCTTCCGCATTTTTCATAACAGCTATTATTTGTTCAACATCTTCTATTTTTGCTTCCCTTATTAACATTTTATTGACTCCTTTCTAAAATTTACTGACATGTATGATGAAATCTTTCGTGTTCATTTGAATTGTTCCACCGATAGGAAACGTAAAAATTGGCTGTGTATGTCCAAAGTCCACATCATAAATAATCGGGATTTCCCTTAAACTTGGGTGTTTATCTAAAATAAAATGTAGTTGCTCCTCTGTCATTTTAGAAGCTCTTTGAAAACGCCCTATCGCAATACCTTTAATATTAGTAGTAGCTTGTAATAATGAGGTAAAATCACGGGCAAATATTTCTGGAGTAACTAGTTCATCATCCTCTACAAATAAAATACTATCCGATAAATCAGGCATATATGGTGTACCTTGAAGTAGATTTAATGTACATAAATTCCCACCAAATAATTGCCCACTTGCTTCTCCATCAGAGTATACCTTCCAGCTAGCCGCTTCAAAATGCCGATTTTGTTGATCTAAATACCATGCATCATCACTCCAAATGCTTGATGCTTTAATCGTATATGGCTTATTTTCCATTAAGCATTTTTGAAAATAGGATAACTGATAGTCTTGTGCTTGTTCCATAAGAAAGCTAGAAAAATGTGGCCCCGAATACGTAATAAATCCACATTTTTTCGTAATAGCGGTTGCTAAAGCGGTGATATCACTGAAACCACAAAGTATTTTTGGGTTATTTGCTATCATGTCGTAATCCAAATAAGGTAATATCTCATTACAGTTAAAACCACCAATGACTGTTAATACAGCCTTCACATTATCATCACGGAAGGCATCATGAATATCAGAAACTCGATGCTCAATTGATGATGAATGTTGAAGATCACATTCAAAAATATGACGCCCATATGATACAGTAAAGCCTAACTCTTCAAGTTTTTTCTTTGTTTGATCAACGCCTTCCTCTGTTATGATTGCTGCGCTACGACTAGGTGCGATAACACGTATCTCATCACCTACTGTTAATTTATTTGGAATACGCAAACTAGCTCCCTCCCCTTAATACGTTTCAATTTTTACTATTAATCTTATATCTAGAATTAAAATTTTCTCTATTATTGCAAAGCTACAATGGAAAATCAAATATAAATTTACAATTTTTAGACTCTTTATCAAAACGTGGGGTTGATTTCCGTGTATCAGCGATGTTTGAGGTTTTATCAGCGATTCCGACACTTTTATCAGCGATGTTCGAGGTTTTATCAGCGATTCTGACACTTTTATCAGCGATGTTCGGGGTTTTATCAGCGATTCCGACACTTTTATCAGCGATGTTTGAGGTTTTATCAGCGATTCTGACACTTTTATCAGCGATGTTCGGGGTTTTATCAGCGATTCCGACACTTTTATCAGCGATGTTTGAGGTTTTATCAGCGATTCTGACACTTTTATCAGCGATGTTCGGGGTTTTATCAGCGATTCTTGCCCTTTTATCAGCGATGTTCGAGGTTTTATCAGCGATTCTTACACTTTTATCAGCGATGTTCGGGGTTTTATCAGCGATTCTTGCCCTTTTATCAGCGATGTCCACTGTTCTACCTGCGTTGGTGTCCATTCTTCCGATGATAAAAACCCATCAAAAAAGATGCATCGCAAAGTAATTTTGCAATGCATCTTTTTTTGAATTGGCTAAACGAATACTTCCGTCTAAGTAGGGCGACCAATGCATTTAATTATGTTGGCAGCACAGACTCCTTACAATCGCTTCCCACTCTTCTCTAAGTAAGCAGCGTGAGATCTCCTGGCTATTTATTTTCTCTTTTTGCCAATTAATAGCGTGATTTGTGCCATTGTAAACGGCAATGAAGATTTCTTTCGATATCCTACATACTTTGGCACCCAAAAATCTGCATATTTTAATTTAAAGTTTTTTAATCCTTTAAAATGATAAAGGTAGTGCCCATGTAAAAATATTTGTGCTGCAATTTTTTCACTTAAAAAGGAAAACCTAGACTGTCCGACGTTTGATAATGGCGACATTCCTATATTGAAAACGCGATAGCCTTCTGCTTTTGCCCATTCAAATAGTGATAAAAAAATGAAATCCATCGTGCCAGATGGTGCTCCCGGTTTAAAACGCATAAGATCTACTGAGATGCTTTCGCCATTATCGTACATTGGCATGATACTGGCAAAGCCAATAATTCCTTCTGCTCCACGTAAAACAGCAATGTTGGAAGTGCTTAAATAGCGTTCATCAAAAAAGCCAAGAGAAAAGCCCTTTTCAGCCCTTCCCTGCAACCATTTCGTTGATACTTCTTCCAATTCATTCATGACTTCCTGTGAGTACGGAGGGCTTATAAATTCCACAGTAAAATTTTCTCGTTCAAATTTATTTTTTATCGCTCGACTTCCCTTCATTCCCTTACCGGCAAATGTAAACTTTTCTAAATCTACAAATGCTTCCTCGCCAAGTTTAAAAAAACTATAGCCATTCTCATGTAATGAAGAGAAAATTTTATTGTTAATTTCATAAAAGACAGGTCTATAACTATGCTTATCCGCCAATCCTAAAAACTCCTGAATAGCAGATAAAAAATCAGATTCATCCCCTACTGGATCTCCAAGCACTACGATCTTATCAGCAAATATTTGATAAGAAAATAAAACTGTACCTTTTTCATTCCAATGTACAAATTTGTCATGTAAAAAAATCAAGTGTGAATACTCCGTCCCTTTATAGGTCATCAAATGATTTTTGATTGCATCTTCTTGCTCACTAGACAAAAGCATTTCCATTCTTTTAGGTGCACGGATAAAATAACCTATATAAAAAATGAAAATTGCTATTAGGATACCCATTAGAGCACTATGAAATAGATCTCGGTAATCTGTAATGATATAGTCCTGTAGAGCAGCTGGAATATGAATTATAGAAGTAGGTAAGTTCACATACCCAATCAATAAATACATCGCTGTAATGATTATCACTACAGTAAGGTCAAACAAGGCTATCCCCCATGTCAAAACATAACTTTCACGGTAAAATTGTTTTTTTGACGCAATTAACAGCACTGTGACAATTACTAAAAAAATAGCTTCTTCATAGTCAAAGCCCTTAAAAATTGAAAACAGTGCGGAACTAATTAACACAATGACGGTAAACTGATATGCCCTTGTTACTTTATATTTAATTCCCCTACATAATCCTAAAAGAATAAAACCTGCTGCAACAGTCAATTGATGAGAGACATTCATGATTGGCGAGGATAAAAATTCCTGAGTTATTTTTAGTCTGCTTAAAATACCAGGCACCGCCGCTGATAGTAATAACACAATGCCAGAGATAAATACCAATACCGTTAACAACATATGACTAAACTTCTGAAAAATAATATTCGGCAAGTCTTCCCATGATTGATTCCAACGATTCCAATATTCTCTTATAAATAAGATTGAGGAAACTAAAAATGGAAGTACAAAGTAGCCAACCCGGTACAAAATTAATAAAAAAAGCACTTTTTCATCAGCAATTCCTAAATTTTGAGTCCCCCACAAAAAAACAAGGTCAAATGAGCCAACTCCACCAGGAATCATACTGACTATTCCCGCACAGGAAGCAATTAAAAATATTGGAATTAAAGCGGATAATTCTATCGGTATCTTCAAAATTAAAGTTAATATCCAAATAACTAAAAAGATCGCAAGCCATTCAGCTACTGAAGTTATCATCAACTGAAGAGATACCTTTGGATTTAAAGAATTCGCTTTTCTATAGCGAATAATGCGCATAACAATAAAAGCCGGAACATATAAGCTGACAATTATGACTGCCATCGATAACCATCGTACTTCTTTCAGCAACGGGAAGTCCCAAAAGAATATATACATTATCCAAGCTAACAGAGAAATCCCTGTTAAATAAAAGAGTGTTACGGAGGCAATACTTTTTAACAAGTCTTCCTTGTCCTCTTTATATTTTGAATAGAAATAATTACGCAAAAATACGCCGACTAGGCCACCAAAGCCAATAAGATTTGAGAATGTATTCACGATAAATGAATGGTTCAGTAATTTGCGGTTATTTATTTTGATGCCCAATATTTTCACTAAAATAACATCATAAAAAAGCATCGGTGTAATAGCACAGAAGGTGATGAAAAAAATCAACAAGAGCTCCCACAACTGTAATTCATTCACTTCTTTCTGAAGTAAATGAACATCTATCCCACTTACCGTTTGTTGAATTTCAAAAATAGCAATCGCTAAAAGTACTGTTGGAAGAAGAATTTTCAAAAATTTAAATAGAGACTCTTTTCGAACTTTAAACATGTACTAAACCTACTCCCCATAAGCTTTCTGAAATAAAAAAATCCCATACCATTAGTGTAACGAATTCTCTGATATATATGTATCGTCAAAGCAAGTGACAAAACATATAAAAAATTCACTTGTTGCCTTTTATACAATGTAGAAATGGTGGTTCATCACCAAAACGTGTGGTTGATTTCCGTTCCGGCTGGGCGCTTTCCTGGGGGC